>DATINB010000235.1:0-6951 GCA_035474775.1 Luteimonas sp. | reverse complement strand
GAGATGACCTCGCCGCGCACCGTGCGCTGCATCTCGGTCACTTCCTCGGGCCGCTCGTCGATGAGCAGCACGATCATGTGCACGTCGGGATGGTTGGTGGTGATGGCGGTGGCGATCTGCTGCATCATGATCGTCTTGCCGGCTTTCGGCGGCGACACGATCAGCGCGCGCTGGCCCTTGCCCTGCGGCGCCATCAGGTCCAGCACGCGGCCGGCGATGTCCTCGCTGGAGCCATCGCCGCGCTCGAGCTTGAACTTCTTGCGCGGGAACAGCGGGGTCAGGTTCTCGAACAGCACCTTGCCCTTGCTGGCCTCGATCGGCTCGCCGTTGATGGTGTCGACCACGTTGAGCGCGAAATAGCGCTCGCCGTCCTTCGGCCAGCGGATGCGGCCGGAGAGATGGTCGCCGGTGCGCAGGTTGAAGCGGCGGATCTGGCTGGGCGAGATGTAGGTGTCGTCGGGTCCGGCCAGGTAGCTGGCCTCGGCGGCGCGCAGGAAGCCGAAGCCGTCGGGCAGGATCTCCAGCACGCCGTCGGCCTGCACGCCTTCGCCGGTGCGGGTCAGCACCTTGAGCAGCGCGAAGATCACGTCCTGCTTGCGGGCGCGGGCCACGCCCTCGGAAATGTTGAGCTGCTCGGCGATGTCGATCAGCTTCTGCGCCGGCATCCGCTTCAGGTCGCCCAGCGAGTACTGCGGGAAGCCTTCGGGAATGTTCGGCGGCGGCAGGCGCGGGCCCTGGTCGTTGCCGCCCTTGTCACCGTAGTCCTGCGGCATGCCGTCGTCGCGTGGACGGTCGCCGCGCGGACGGTCGCGGCGATTGCGGAAGCGCTCGCGACGGTTGTTGTTCTGGCCGCCCTGGCGTTCGCCGTCGTCCTGGCCCTGATTCTGCTGCTGCGGGTTGCCTGGCTGCTGGTTGCCCTGCTGCGGGTTGCCTTGCTGCGGGTTGCCCTGCTGCTGGTTGCCCTGCTGCTGGTTGCCCTGCTGCTGGTTGCCCTGCTGCTGGTTCTGGCCGGATCCCGGTTGCCCGATCTGGCCCTGGCCCTGCGGGCTCTGGGGCTGGTTCTGGTGCTGCCGCGGCTGACCCTGCGCTGCGTCCGCCTGGCCGCCATTGCCGCCCTCCGGCGCGTGGCCCTGCGCCGGCGCCTCGTTGCCGGCGCCCTGCGGCGCGGACGGACGCGGGGCCTGCGGCTGCTGGGCTTGCGGCTGCTGCGCCTGTTGGGGCACCTGCGGCGCCGAGATGGGCGGTGCAGGCGCCGCAGGCGCTGCGGCCATCGGCTGCAACTGCGGCTGGACGGGGGCGCCGTCGGCATCGGCCGGCTTGGCCACACGCGGCTTGCGCACGCGCTTGACGGCGGTATCGCCGGATTCGGGAGTGTTGTCTGACAAGAGGGATTCCTCGCTCGGTGCGAGCGCCCGGGAGCCGGGCGGTGTGCTGTAAAGGGAATGTTTCAGAGGGGGTGCGGCGCCTGGTACGCGCCGGTGTGGATCGAAACTAGCATTGCCGGCGCCTGCAGGGCAAGCGCGGCGGTGGCCCCGTCACGCGGCGGGGCGCGTGGCGGAGCCCCGCGCGGGTGCGCGGCGGATCAGAGCGACTTGTCGATCATCTGCGCGAGCTGCGCCTTGCCCACGGCGCCCACCTGGGTGGCCTGCACCTGCCCGTCCTTGAAGACCAGCAGCATCGGGATCGAGCGCACGTGGTACTTCATCGCCGTGGCCTTGTTCTGGTCGATGTCGATCTTGACCACCTTGGCGCGGCCGGAATACGTGGTCGCCAGTTCGTCGAGCGCCGGCGCGATCATCTTGCAGGGGCCGCACCAGGGTGCCCAGAAATCGACGAGAACGGGCTGGTCCGAGGACAGGACGTGCTGTTCGAAGTCGGCGTCGGTGGCGTGGATGACGAGGTTGCTCAAGGGACTCTCCTGCAGGGCGCCACCGCCGGGGCCGCAATACGGCGGGCGGGCGCGGAATCGGTTAACTGTTAAACTGGGGCGATTCGCGGCCGATACAACCCGTCGGGGGCGCCGCTATCCGAACTCCCGGCCCAGCCCAGGCAGTCTGCTTGGCCGCCGCCTCCCACGCAAGCGCGACACTTCGCGCAGAGCCGCCAGCACGCATGAGCGACAAGCCACTCACCGACATCACCTTCACCACCTTCGACCTGCATCCGGCCCTGCTGGCCGGGCTCGAGTCGGCCGGGTTCTCGCGCTGCACGCCCATCCAGGCGCTGACCCTCCCGGTCACGCTGCCCGGCCGCGACGTCGCCGGCCAGGCGCAGACCGGCACCGGCAAGACGCTGGCGTTCCTGATCACGGTGATCAACCGCCTGCTGACCCGCCCGGCGCTGGCCGATCGCAAGCCCGAGGATCCGCGCGCGCTGATCCTGGCGCCCACGCGCGAACTCGCCATCCAGATCCACAAGGACGCGGTCAAGTTCGGCAGCGAGCTCGGGCTCAAGTTCGCGCTGGTCTACGGCGGCGTCGACTACGACAAGCAGCGCCAGATCCTCACCGAGGGCGCCGACGTCATCATCGCCACGCCCGGGCGCCTGATCGACTACGTCAAGCAGCACAAGGTGGTCAGCCTGCACGCCTGCGAGATCTGCGTGCTGGACGAGGCCGACCGCATGTTCGACCTCGGCTTCATCAAGGACATCCGCTTCCTGCTGCGGCGCATGCCGGTGCGCACCGAGCGCCAGACGCTGCTGTTCTCGGCCACGCTGAGCCACCGCGTGCTCGAACTCGCCTACGAGCACATGAACGAGCCGGAGAAGATCGTCGTCGAGACCGAGTTCATCACCAACTCCAAGGTCCGGCAGCTGATGTACTTCCCGGCCGACGAGGAGAAGATCCAGCTGCTGATCGGCCTGCTGTCGCGCAGCGAGGGCGCGCGCACCATGGTGTTCGTGAACACCAAGGCCTGGGTCGAGCGGGTCGCGCGCGCGCTGGAGCGCGCCGGTTACCGCGTCGGCGTGCTGTCCGGCGACGTGCCGCAGAAGAAGCGCGAGAGCCTGCTGAAGAAGTTCCAGGCCGGCCAGCTGGAGCTGCTGGTGGCCACCGACGTCGCCGCGCGCGGCCTGCACATCGACGGCGTCAGCCACGTCTACAACTACGACCTGCCGTTCGATGCCGAGGACTACGTGCACCGCATCGGCCGAACCGCGCGCCTCGGCGCCGAGGGCGACGCCATCAGCTTCGCCTGCGAGCGCTACGCGCAGAGCCTGCCGGACATCGAGGCCTACATCGAGCAGAAGATCCCGGTCGAGGCGGTGACCTCGGAGCTGCTGACCGCGCTTCCGCGCAAGCCGCGCGAGGGCGTGGAGGTGGATGCCGAGGACGGCGAAAGCATCGGCGAGATCTTCCGCGAGGCGCGCGAGCAGCGTGCGGCCGACGACGCCCGACGCGGCGTGGTGCGCCCGGGCGCGGGCCGCGGGGGCCCGGGTCGTGGTCCGCGCCCGTCTTCCGGCGCGGCGCGACCGGCAGGCGAACGCGTCGCACGTCCGCAGCAGGCCGCCGCGTCGCCGACCGTCGCGGTGGTCGAGATCGCGCCGGTGGCGCCGCCGGTCGCGGTGGTCGCGCAGGAAGGCCCGGTGCCGGCCGGCGCGCAGATCGGTGACCTGGTCGCCCCCGCCGGTGGCGAGGGCGAGGGCGAGCGTGCTCCGCGCAAGCGCCGGCGTCGCCGCGGTGGCAAGCGGGTGGACGGCGACGCGGTCGTCGACACCCAGGCTGCCTCCGGTGCAGTCGAAGGCGCCGGCACGGCACCGCGTCCGCCGCGTCCGCCGCGTCCGCCACGCGCACCGCATCCGGGCGAACAGGCCGCCGCGGCCTCTCCACCCACGCCGGCCGCGTCGGGCAGCCGCGGGGCCGAGCCCACCTCGCTGATTTCGCGCATCGGCCAGGGCCTGCGCAAGCTGGTCACGCGCCCGCCCCGGTCGCAGCACTGACCTGCGGTTCCGCGGTCGCGGCGCCGTGGGCGGTGCCGGCACGGCCGGGTCGATCGGCGCACCGGCCACATCCGGCCAGATCCGGCCACGGGCATGTCCGTGGTGGCGCGGGCATGCGTCACCCGGCTCGCGCGGCGGGGCGTGCCTGCCCCCGCGATGGCGCACGGCAGGCCGCGGGGCCTCGGGCATAATCCCGTCCCTATGAGCGTCCTGCGGTTCGACAACGTCAGCAAGCAGTACCCGGGCGGGCACGCGGCGCTCGCGGAGGTGAGCTTCGAAGTGGGCGAGGGCGAGATGCTGTTCGTGACCGGGCACTCCGGGGCCGGCAAGAGCACGTTGCTGAAGCTGATCCACCTGGCCGAGCGTCCGACCCAGGGCGCGGTCCTGTTCGGCGACCGCAACCTCGCCAAGGTGCGTGGCCGGCGCGTGGCGATGCATCGCCGCGACATCGGCGTGGTGTTCCAGGACCACCGCCTGCTCGCCGACCGCAGCATCTCCGAGAACGTGGCGCTGCCGCTGATCCTGCGCGGCATGCGCCGCCGCGACATCGCCAAGCGCGTGCGCAGCGTGCTCGACCGCCTCGGCCTCGGCGACCGCGACCGCGCGCTGCCGACGCAGCTGTCCGCGGGCGAACAGCAGCGGGTCGGCATCGCGCGGGCCATCGTGGGCGAGCCGCGGCTGCTGGTTGCGGACGAGCCCACCGGCAACCTCGACCCTGCGTTGTCGGCCGAGATCATGGCGCTGTTCGCATCGCTGCCCGAGCGCGGCACCAGCGTGCTCATCGCCAGCCACGACCTGGGGCTGGTGAAGCGCATGCGGCGGCGCGTGCTGGTGCTGGACCACGGCATGCTGGCCGACGACATCCAGCCCGAGGACCTGGCCGATGCCTGAGCCTCGTGCAGGCATCGCCGTGGGTGCGGCGCCGGCACGCGCGCCGGGCGCGGTCGGCACCTGGTTCGACCACCATGTCTACAGCGTGGTGGCGAGCCTGGGGCGGCTGTTCCGCAAGCCCTGGTCGACCGCGCTCACGGTCGGCGTGATGGCACTGGCGCTGGCGCTCCCGCTGGGTCTGTTGCTGGTGCTGCAGAACCTGGAGCGCCTCGCCGGCGACGTGCAGCAATCGCGCCAGGTCACGGTGTTCCTCGCGCCCGCCACCGGCGATGCGGAGGCGGTGGCACTGGCGGACACCCTGCGCGGCCGCGCCGATGTCGGGGCCGTCGAGCACCGTACGCCGGAACAGGGGCTGGACGCGCTGCGCGGGCGCGCGGGCCTGGCGAGCGCCATCGATTCCGTCGGCGACAACCCGCTCCCGCACGTCCTGGTGGTGACCCCCCGCGGCGACGAGACCCTGCTCGCCGACTCGCTGCGCCAGTTGCCGGAAGCCGAACTCGTGCAGCATGACCTCGAGTGGCGCCAGCGGCTGGATGGCTGGCTGCGCTTCGGCGGTCGCCTGGTCTGGGTGCTGGCCGCATTGCTCGGATCGGGCGCGTTGCTGGTGGTCGGCAACACCGTGCGGCTGGACATCCAGTCACGTCGCGACGAGATCGCCGTGCTGCAGCTGCTGGGTGCGACCGATGGCTTCATCCGCCGTCCGTTCCTGTACCTGGGCGCGTGGTACGGGTTGGCGGCCGGTGCGCTCGCACTGGCGATGCTGGTGGCGGCCGGTGCGGCGCTGCAGGCCCCGCTGCAGGCGCTGGCGGCCAGCTACGGATCCAGCTTCGCACTGCGCGGCTTCTCGTGGCCGGCGCTGGGTGCCGTGCTGGTGGGCGCCACGCTGCTCGGCTGGCTCGGCGCTGGCGCGGTGACCGGTCATTACCTCCGCCAGACCCGCCCCACGGCGACCTGAGTGACGGTGCCGCATGACATCCGCCACCTGATCAGCGCCACGCCGCGGGTGATGGTGGTGGACGGTTCGCGACTGGTCCGCAAGCTGATCGGCGACGTGCTCAAGCGCGAGTTGCCCGGCGTCGACGTGGTGGGGTGCAGCGGGCTCCAGGATGCCCGGGTGGCCCTGTCCGCGGCGCCGATCGACCTCGCCACCACCGCGTTGGTGCTGCCCGACGGCGATGGCATGCAGCTGGCCCGGCTGGTGCGCGAGACCTCGGGCCAGAGCTACGTGC
The DNA here is from genome assembly GCA_035474775.1 of Luteimonas sp. Lineage (GTDB taxonomy): Bacteria > Pseudomonadota > Gammaproteobacteria > Xanthomonadales > Xanthomonadaceae > Luteimonas. The sequence goes on along the minus strand of DATINB010000235.1, from coordinate 892 downwards.
CGGTCATCGTGGTTTCGGGGGACGTGCAGGCGCACCTCGAGGCGCGCCGCTTCACCGATGACGTGACCGACTATTTCGACAAGGCGCACGGCCACCATGCGCTGGCCGAGTTCATCCGCGGCTACGTGCAACCGGCATCCATCCCCGGGGCGCACGTGCTGTACGTCGAGGACAGCCGCACCGTGGCCATGGCCACCACGCGCATGCTCGAGGGGCAGCAGATGCGGGTGACCCACATGATCAGCGCCGAGGACGCGCTGGCCTACCTGCGCGCGCATCGCGACGGCGACGGCGCGCCCGGCGCCGACCTGGTGCTGACCGACGTCTACCTGAAGGGCGAGCTCAGCGGCCGCGATCTCGTGCAGTGCATCCGCAACGAACTGGGGCACGGCAAGCGCCGCCTGCCGGTGCTGGTGATGACCGGCGACTTCAACCGCGTCAACCAGTCCGCGCTGCTGCGCGACGGTGCCAACGACCTGGTGCTGAAACCGATCGAGGAGCGCCTGCTGGTCACCAAGGCGCTGTTCCAGCTGCGGCTGGCGCTGGTCCCGGAATCGCGCGTCTTCGATGCATGAGCGCGCCGCGCGTCCGCCTGGAGGCGTCGTGGAAGGCACGCGTCGGCGATTACCTCGCGCGCGACGACATGCGCGCGCTGTCGGAGTTCCTGCGCGCGCGCCGTGAGGCCGGCGCGGCGGTGTATCCACCGCCCGCCGACATCTTCGCCGCCTTCGATGCGACGCCGTTCGACGCCGTGCGCGTGGTCGTGCTCGGGCAGGATCCCTACCATGGGCCCGGGCAGGCCAACGGCCTGGCGTTCTCGGTGCGGCCCGGCATCGCGGTGCCCCCGTCGCTGGACAACGTCTTCAAGGAGATCCAGCGCGATCTCGGCATC
>DATINB010000234.1:0-11826 GCA_035474775.1 Luteimonas sp. | reverse complement strand
GCCGCCAGTGTAGGCGGGAAACGAAAAAGCCCGCCTTGCGGCGGGCCTTTCGACGGTTTCGGTCCCGCGGGGGGACTTACTTGATCTTGCCTTCCTTGTAGATCACGTGCTTCCGGACGACGGGATCGTACTTCTTGATCTCCATCTTGTTCGGGGTGTTCTTCTTGTTCTTGTCCGTGGTGTAGAAATGCCCGGTGTTGGCCGAGGAGATCAGACGGATCTTGTCGCGCTTGCCTGCCATGGTGTGCTCCTCAGACCTTTTCGCCGCGGTGGCGGAGTTCCGCCAGCACGCCGTCGATGCCGTTCTTGTCGATGGTGCGCATGGCACTCGCGGAAACGCGCAGCTTCACCCAGCGGTTCTCACTGGCGACCCAGAAGCGGCGCTCGTGCAGGTTGGGAAGGAAACGACGACGGGTCTTGTTGTTGGCGTGCGAGACGTTGTTGCCGCTCTGCACGCGCTTGCCGGTCACCTGGCATACACGGGACATACGCACCTCGGGGTCTGGAAGTTTTGCCACCCTTGGCCAGGATGGCGACGGCCCCGGCGACGCCCCTTCGGGCGCACCACGCGATCGGGATGCATCACGCTGCCTGCGGCGGCCGGGTCGCGTTCCGGACCGCGCGGACGGTGCCCGAAGGCAGGCCGGACGCAGCGAGCCGCGCAGTATGGGCGCGGCGGGGCGCCTGGGCAAGCCCGAGACGGCGGGCAGGGGCCCCGGCCGGCGGCCTAGCCTGCCGGCGCCTGCCTGCGCAGGCGCTCCAGCACCCCGTCCAGCGTGTCCAGGTCGGTGTAGTGGATCACCAGCCGGCCCTTCCCGGCCCGCCCATGGGCAATGCTGACCTTGGTGCCGAGCGATTCCGACAGCTCGGTCTCCAGCGAGGCGATGTCGGCCTGCGGGCGCGGCTTGGCGCCCGCGCGACGGGCGGTGGAGGGCACCTTGCCGGCCGCGAACTGCTGCGCGCGGTGCTCCACCTCGCGCACCGACCAGCCGTGCTCGGCTGCGTCGGAGGCCAGTCGGCTGGCCAGCTCCGGCGACAGGGTCAGCAACGCCCGTGCATGGCCCATTTCCAGCCGCCGTGCTTCCAGCAGGGCACGGATCGCCGGCGGCAGCTCCAGCAGCCGCAACAGGTTGGACACCGCGGCGCGCGAGCGTCCGACGGCTTCCGCGGCCTGGGCATGGGTCAGGTCGAACTCGTCGATCAGGCGCTGCAGGGCCTGCGCCTCCTCCAGCGGGTTCAGGTCCTCGCGCTGGATGTTCTCGATCAGCGCCATGGCGACCACGGTGCGATCGTCGACCTCGCGCACGACCGCCGGGATCTCGGTCAGCCCGGCCTGCCGCGAGGCACGCCAGCGACGCTCGCCGGCGATGATCTCGTAGGTGCGGTCGGGCAGCTGGCGGACCACGATCGGCTGGATCACGCCCTGGGCCTTGATCGACTCCGCCAGCTCGGTGAGCCGGTCGGGGTCCATCGCGCGACGCGGCTGGTACTTGCCGGGCGCCAGTGAATCGATCGGCAGCGTGCGCAGCGCGTCGTGCTGGGTGGCTTCGAGTACCGGCGCCGCGGCGGCGGCCGACGGGCCGAGCAACGCTTCCAGGCCGCGTCCCAGCCCGCGCTTCTTCGCAGGCGCTGCCTTGCCGGCATTCATGCGGCCTTCCCCTGTTGCTGGTTGCGTTCGCGCTGGCGGCGCAGCACTTCGCCGGCCAGCCCGAGGTAGGCGATCGCGCCGCGCGAGGCGCGGTCGTAGCCGACGATGCTCTGGCCGTGGCTGGGTGCCTCCGCCAGGCGCACGTTGCGCGGCACGATGGTGTTGAAGACCTTGTCGCCGAAGTGGCGGGTGAGCTCGCCCGAGACGGCGTTGGCCAGGTTGTTGCGCACGTCGAACATGGTGCGCAGCACGCCTTCGATCTCGAGCGCGGGATTCAGCCGCGCCTTGAGCGCGTCGATGGTCTGCAGCAGCGAGGTCAGCCCTTCCAGCGCGTAGTACTCGCACTGCATCGGCACCAGCACCGAATCGGCCGCGGTGAGTGCATTCAGGGTGAGCAGGGACAGCGCCGGTGGACAGTCGATGATGATGTAGTCGTAGCGGTCGCGCAGCGGGTCGAGCGCGCGCTTCAGGCGCTGCTCGCGGCCTTCCATGTCCATCAGCTCGATCTCGGCCGCGGTCAGGTCGGTGTTGCCGGGCATCAGGTCGAAGTCCTCCGGGGTCGGGACCACGGCCGTCGCGGCATCGCGCTCGCCCAGCAGCACGTCGCAGGTCGAGGCCGCCAGTTCGCGCTTGTCGATGCCGCTGCCCATGGTGGCGTTGCCCTGCGAATCCAGGTCCACCAGCAGCACCCGCAGCGGCGTGCGCGCCAGCGCCGCGGCCAGGTTGACGGCCGTCGTGGTCTTGCCGACGCCGCCCTTCTGGTTGGCGATGGCGATGATGCGGGCCATGGACGGCTGCCTGGGATGCTGGGGAACCCGCCCGGGCGGAGCGGGCGGGCCGGTGATTATGCCCGCTGGCGCCGGGCACTGCCGGTCCCCGGGCCGGGCTGGGCGCAGCGGCGCGGATCGCGCCCGCGGCTCAGCTGTCGCGCGTCACCACCACCAGGTGGCGCTCGGCATCCGAGCCCGGCACCTGCAACGGGTGGATGGCTTCGACGCGCCAGCCGGCCGGGAGCGCGGCGATTTCGTCGTCAGGGCGCGTCCCTTTCATCGCCAGCAGGCGGCCGCCGGGACGCAGCAGGTGCCCGCCCACGGCGACGATGCCCGGCAGGGTCGCGAGCGCGCGTGCGGTGATGGCGTCGAACTGTCCGGACTTCGCCACGGCCTCGGCGCGCGACTCGAGCACGGTGGCGTTCGGCAGGCCGAGCGTGCGCACCGCCTCGCGCAGGAAGCGGGCCTTCTTGCCGGCCGATTCGACCAGTGCCACCTGCAGCCCGGGCTGCACGATGGCCAGTGGAATGCCCGGCAGCCCGGCGCCGGTGCCGAGATCGGCCAGCGTGCCGACGTCGTCCAGGTGGCGGTGCATCGCCAGCGAGTCCAGTACGTGCCGGCCGACCATGTCGTCCAGCGCGCGCACGGCGGTGAGGTTGTAGGTCTGGTTCCAGCGCTCCAGCAATGCCAGGTAGGCGAACAGCGGCTCCGCGTGTCGCGCGTGGAGGCCGAGGGCCGCGAGCCCCCGTTCGAGCTCGGCGCGCGCGCGCGGCGCGCTTCGGGGTGTGTGTGGTTCGCTCATCGCGGCATTGTAGAAGTGGGCGGCGCGCCATCCGGGAGCGGTCGCCAGGCCACCGTGGCCAGGTAGCCCGGCGCCGGCGCGAACGCGTGCAGGTGCCAGTCCGGCACGGCGCCGAGTGCGGGATCGCACTCGACCAGCGTCCAGCCGCCATCGGCAGCCGCGGTGAAGCCGAGCCGGTGCAGGCCGAACGACAGGCCGTGTCCGGATGCCTTCAGCAGGGCCTCCTTGGCACACCACAGGCGCACGAAGGCAGCCTCGCGCGTGGCCACCGGCCATGCCGCGAGGCTGTCGGCCTCGTGCGCGGTGAAGAAGCGCCGCGCCAGCGATGCCGCCCGCGGACGCGGACGCAGGAGCTCCAGGTCCACGCCGACACGTGCCTCGTGGGCCAGCGCGACGATCAGGCCGTCGCCACTGTGGCTCCAGTTGAGGTCGTGGCGAACACCCCGCCGGTCGCCCGCGGCACCGGCCACCGGCAGGGCGAGCATCGGGCGGCCGCGGGCGTCGCGGTGGATCGGCACGTCGCCAGCCGGCGCATCCTGCAGCGTCGCCAGCCAGGCCCGCACCAGCGGCTCGGCGGGCGTGCCGGCGCGGTGCGCGCGCCACGCGCAGCGCACCGGGCCGCAGCTGAGTTCACCCGGCGGAAGGGACATCGTAGGTGCTCGGACTCGGCCGGGACGCGCAGCGTAAGCTACGCGGCCGTCGCGCCGCAGCGTCCGCTGCCGTATCGGCGGCGCATCCCCAGGAGCACGCGCGCCATGCCGGCGGCCCATTCCACATTGCCAGCGGCCGACCCGCGCCCAATCGCACTGGCGGTCGGCGAGCCGTCGCGGACCATCGCGTTCGGCCCTGATGGCGCGGTGTCGCTGGCCCGGTTCATCGGACACGTGCGTGGCGTGGCCGCCACCCTGCCCGAGCAGCCGTGGGCGCTCAACCTCTGCGAGGACCGGTACCGCTTCATGGTGGCGTTCTGCGCCGTGGCGCTGCGCGGGCAGGCCACGCTGCTGCCGCCGGCACGCACCCGTGCCGCCATCGACGAGGTACGCGCCCGCCATGCCGACAGCTACTGCCTGGGCGATGGCGACCCCTGCGGCTGCGATGCGCTGGCGGGGCTGCCCCACTACCTGCGCCTGGACCACGCCTTGCCGTTCGCCGACGGCGACATGCCCACGCTCGCCGCGGATGCGCTCGTGGCGATCGGCTTCACCTCGGGCAGCACCGGAACGCCCGGCGCGAACGCCAAGCACTGGGGCAGCCTGCGCACCAGCACCGCACAGAACATGGCCGCGTTGTCGGGTCTCTGGCCTGATGGCGCGACACCCCACGTGGTGGCCACCGTGCCGCCGCAGCACATGTACGGCATGGAGATGTCGGTGCTGCTGCCGCTGCTGGGCGGCGCGGCGGTGCACGACACGCGGCCGTTCTTTCCCCACGACATCGCGCGCGCGCTGGGCGACGCGCCGGGCGACCGCCTGCTGGTGACCACCCCGGTGCACCTGCGCGCGCTGCTGCAGTCCGGCCTCACCCTGCCGCCGCTCGCGGCCATCACCACCGCCACCGCGCCGCTGTCGCAGGCGTTGGCCGAGGCCGCGGAGGCGCGCTTCGGCTGCGAGGTGCGCGAGCTGTTCGGGTCCACCGAAACCTGCGTCGTCGCGTCGCGCCGGAGCGCGCGGGAGTCGGCGTGGACCCCGTACCCGGGCGTGCACATCACCCCGCAGCCCGATGGCGCCCTAGTGCATGCGGCGCATCTCGAGGTCGCGGTGGCGCTGGCGGACCTGGTCGCACTGGAGCCGGACGGGCGCTTCCACCTGCGCGGGAGGCAGTCGGACCTGCTCGAGATCGCCGGCAAGCGCGCGTCGCTGGCCGACCTGACCCGCCGCCTGCTGGCGATCGATGGCGTGGAGGATGGCGTGGTGCTGCAGCTCGATCCGGTCGAGGGCATCGGACGCATCGCGGCCCTGGTGGTCGCCCCGACGCTCGACGAGGGCGACATCACCCGTGCCCTGCGCGCCGCGATCGACCCGGTGTTCCTGCCGCGCCCGCTGCGCCGCGTCGCCGAACTGCCGCGCAACGAAACCGGCAAGCTGCCTCGCGCGGCACTGCTCGCCTTGTTGCAGGGCAGCATCGGTCGCGAGCCCCCGCTACCCGGGTGCCGGGACGTGCCGGAGCCTGCGCCCGACGTATGACACTGCCGTCACGCGGGCGTGGACAGACTCCACGTCGCCCCATCCGGGGAGCGGCATTACTCTGTCAGGAGAGAGCACCATGAACTTCATCATCTATCTGATCGTCGGCGGCATCGCCGGCTGGCTCGCCAGCATGCTCATGCGCACCGATGGCCAGCAGGGCATCATCCTCAACGTCGTGGTCGGCATCATCGGCGGCCTGCTCGGCGGCTGGTTGCTTCCCACCCTGGGCCTCGGTCTCGGCGGCGGCTGGATCGGCTTCCTGATCACCGCGCTGATCGGTGCGATCGTGCTGCTCGCGATCGTCAACCTGTTCCGTCGTGGTCGCGTGCGCTGATCGCCCACGCTGCATGCGTCCCTGAAGGCCCGGCATCGCCGGGCCTTTTTTATGCCCGGTCCGCCAGCTGGACCCAGACCGGCGCGTGGTCGCTGGGGCGCTCCCACCCGCGCGGCGCGCGGTCGATGTCGGCGCCGACGACCCGTGCGCGCAGCGGGTCCGAGACCAGGGTCAGGTCGATGCGCAGGCCGATCTCGCGGCGGAACCCCGCCATCCGGTAGTCCCACCAGCTGAAGGCGCCGCCCGCGTCGTGCAGCAGGCGGTAGGCGTCGTGCAGGCCCAGCGCCAGCAGCGCACGCAACGCATCGCGTTCCGCGGTCGAGGACAGGATGTGCTGGTCGTTCCACTGCGCGGGGTCGTATACGTCGCGCGCATCGGGCGCGATGTTGAAGTCGCCGAGCACCACCATGTCGGCGTGCACCGCGCGTTCGGCGGCGAGCCAGTCGCGCACCGCCGCCAGCCAGCGCAGCTTGTACGCGTACTTGGGACTGCCCACCGACTGCCCGTTGACCACGTACAGGTTGACGATGCGGATGCCGCCGACGGTGGCGGCGATCACGCGCTGCTGTTCGTCCTCGAAGCCGGGGATGCCGGACTGCACGTCCTCGATGCGGCCACGGGCCAGGATGGCCACGCCGTTGTAGGTCTTCTGTCCGCAGAACACGCTGCGATAGCCGAGCGTCGCGAGCTCGGTGTCCGGGAAGCGCGCGTCGTCGATCTTGGTCTCCTGCAGGCCGACCACGTCCGGGGCCACGTCGCGCAGCCACTGCGTCAGGTGCGGCATGCGGATGGTGAGCGAGTTGACGTTCCAGCTGGCGATCTTCATCGGGTGCGTTCCGGTCCTGGACGCGCCGGCGTGCAGTCCGGCCGCCGGCGTGGGCGGCCAGCATACGTGTGCGCGCTACCATCGCGACATGGACTGGATCGACCTGCGCAGCGACACCGTGACCCGCCCCACGGAGGCGATGCGCGCAGCGATGGCGCGGGCCGAGGTGGGCGACGACGTCTACGGCGAGGACCCCACCGTCAACGCGCTGCAGGCGCGCCTGGCCGCGGAGCTCGGCTTCGAGGCCGGGCTGTTCGCGCCCAGCGGCACCCAGTGCAACCTGCTGGCGATGATGGCGCACTGCCAGCGTGGCGACGAGTACATCGTCGGGATGGAGGCGCACACCTACAAGTACGAGGGCGGCGGTGCGGCGGTGCTGGGCTCGATCCAGCCGCAGCCGATCCTGCAGGCCGAGGACGGCACGTTGCCGCTGGATGCGGTGGCCCGCGCCATCAAGCCACACGACGCCCACTTCGCGCGCAGCCGGCTGTTGTGCCTGGAGAACACCTGGCAGGGTCGCGTGCTGCCGATGGACTACCTGGCGCAGGCGCGCGCGCTGTGCGACCGCACCGGACTGGCGCTGCACCTGGACGGCGCGCGCCTCTACAACGCGGCGGCCGCGCTCGGCGTGGACGTGCGCATGATCGCGGCGCCCTTCGACAGCGTGTCGGTGTGCCTGTCCAAGGGACTCGGTGCACCGGTGGGGTCGGTCCTGGTCGGCACGCACGCATTGATCGACGACGCGCGGCGCTGGCGCAAGGTCACCGGAGGCGGCATGCGCCAGGCCGGCATCCTGGCCGCGGGCGCACTGCATGCGCTCGACCACCATGTCCGGCGGCTCGCGGACGACCATGCGCGTGCGCGCGCCCTGGCGGCGGCGCTCGACGGCCTCGGCGGGGTGGCGGTGGCGGGCTGCCACACCAACATGGTGTTCGTCGACGTCGACGCCGAGCGCCTGGATGCGTTGCAGGCCTGCATGCGCACGGCCCGCGTCCGCCTGTCGACCGGTGCCGGCGCCCGGATCCGCATGGTGCTGCATCTGGACGTGGACGACGACGGGGTGGATCGCGTGGCGTCGGCGTTCGCGGCGTTCTCGCGCGCACGCCAGCCGGCCCGCGACCCGGGCCCGGACACGGTCCGCTGATCGGCGATCCACGCGGCCGGCATCCGCGGGTCAAGGTCGCGCCTGCGCAACCGGCGACGCGGCCGCTCAGCGCGAGAGCAGCCGCACCAGCCGGTCGCTGAGCCCGCGGTACGGCGGCTTGAGCAGGTCGCTTGCGGCCCAGCGCGATTGCCACAGCACCGGCATCGCCTTGGTCATGCCATCGAACCCGGTGCGGCCGTGGTAGGCCCCCATCCCGCTGGCGCCGATACCGCCGAACGGCAAGCGGCTCGCGGCGAAGTGGAGCAGCGTGTCGTTGACCGTGACCCCGCCGGCCACCACGCGCGACAGGATGGCCTCCACCGTCGCGCGGTCGTGGCTGAACGGGTACAGGGCGAGCGGCCGCGCGTGGGACTCGACGTAGGCGATCGCCTGCTCCAGTGCGTCGTAGCTGATGATCGGCAACACCGGCCCGAAGATCTCCTCCTGCATCACCAGGCAGTCGTCGCCAGGCTCCAGCACCAGCGTGGGTGCGAACAGGCGCTCGGCGTCGGCACGGCCGCGCTCGATCTCGACGAGTTCGATGACGTCCAGGCCGCGCGCGCGCGCGTCGTCGACCGCCGCACGCAGGCGCCGGTACTGCGCCTCGTTGATGATCCGGGTGAGGTCGTGCGCCGCGCCGCCTTCGCCGTAACGGGCACGTGCCTCGGAGCGCAGGCCCTGCACCAGCGCGTCGCGTCGCGTACGGTCGACCAGCACGTAGTCGGGCGCGATGCAGGTCTGGCCGGCGTTGAACCACTTGCCGGTCGACAGCCGCGCGGCGGCCTGGGCCGGTGGGAAGTCGGCGGCCACGATCGCCGGCGACTTGCCACCGAGTTCCAGCGTCAGCGGCGTCAGGTTGGGTGCCGCCGCGGCCATCACCTTGCGACCGACCGCGGTGGACCCGGTGAACACCAGGTGGTCGAACGGCAGTGCCGAAAATGCGGCGCCCAGCTCACCATCGCCCGTCGCCACCGCCACCCGGGTGTCGGGAAACACATCGGCCAGCAGGCTGCGCAGCCATGCGCTGGTGCGCGGCGTGTGCTCCGACGGCTTGAGGAACACGTGGTTACCGGCGGCGATCGCGGTCGCGAGCGGGATCAGCGCCAGGTTCACGGGATAGTTCCAGGGCGACATCACGCCGACCACCCCGACCGGTTCGCGACGCAGTTGCGCCCGTGCCGGCCACAGCCTCCAGCCGGCGCCGACCCGCTGCGGACGCATCCACCGGCGCAGGTGGGCGCGCAGGTGCTCGATCTCCGCGGTCACCGTCATCGCATCGGCCACCAGGGTCTCGTGGACGGCGCGATGCCCGAAGTCGGCGTCGATCGCGGCGGCCATCGCATCGCGCGCCTGGCGGACGGCGGCGCACAGCCGCGCCAGGTCGTCGAGCCGCTGCGTGGCATCCGGCCGCTGGCGCTGCCAGGCCGTGCGCAGCCGATCCAGGGTCGGACGTAGGGTGTCGGCGGGGGTGGGCGCGTCCATGGCCGGACTATACGGAGGTCGAAACCGGTGCCGACGCCGGGACACGCGCGTGCAGCACCTAGAATCGCGCCATGGACAACATCAGGCCCCATCTGGACCGTTACCCGCAGCTGGGCCCCCGCGTCTACGTGGACCGCGCCGCCACCGTGATCGGCGACGTGGCACTCGGGGCGGATGCCTCGCTGTGGCCGGGCGTGGTGGTGCGCGGGGACGTCAATTTCGTGCGTATCGGTGCGCGCAGCAACATCCAGGACGGCTGCGTGGTGCACGTCAGCCACGATGGTCCGCACGCCCGGTTGGGCGGGTTCGCGACGGTGATCGGCGACGACGTGACCGTCGGCCACAACGCGGTGATCCACGCCTGTCGGCTGGAGGACGCCACGCTGGTCGGCATGGGCGCGATCGTGCTCGACGGCGCGGTGGTGAAGCGGCACGGGTTCGTGGGCGCCGGCGCGCTGGTGGCGCCCGGCAAGATCGTCGGGGAAGGCGAGATGTGGCTCGGCAACCCGGCACGCCGGGTGCGGATGCTGTCGGAGGCCGAGATCGAGGGCCTGTACTACAGCGCCGCGCACTACGTGCGCCTGAAGGACGGCTACCTGGCTGCGTCGGTCCCGTGACCGGGGCAGGTCAGCCGCTCGAGGCTGGCCAGGCGGTCGAGGGCCGTGCGCCGGTCGTCGCCACACATGTCGCGCCGCGGCGTCAGCGAGGCGCACACGCGCGGGCGCAGCGGCGAGCCGAACAGCCGGCAGCGCAACTGCGCATCGAGCTGGATGCAGGGCACCCCGGCGGGCTTGCCGTCCGGCATGCCGGGGATCGGCGAGCTGATCGACGGTGCGATGCAGCAGGCCGCGCAGCCTGCCCGGCAGTCCATCAGTCGGCCGCCACCAGGCTCGCCGCGCCAGCGCGCATGGCGTCGTGCACCGCGTCGGTTCCGGGACGCACGCCATGCCAGATCTCGAAGCTCTCCGCCGCCTGCTCGACCAGCATGCCGAGCCCGTCGATCGCCGCGTGCGCCTCGCCGGCGCGCGCCCAGGCCAGGAACGCGATGGCGTCGTCGCCGAAGCCCAGGTCCACCGCGGCGGTTCGCGCCGACAGCAGCGACATCGGCAGCACCGGCAGCCCACCGTGCCGCGCCGCCGAGGTGGCGTTGACCACCAGGTCGAACTCGCCGAGCTCGGGCAATTGCTCGAAGTAGCGCGAATGCACGCGTGCCGGTTCGCCGACGGCGTCGACCAGTGCATCGGCGCGGGCGCCGTCGCGGTTGACGATGTAGAGCTCGCCGATCCCGGCATCCAGCAGCGCCGGCACGATGCCGCACGCGGCCCCGCCGGCACCGAGCACGAGCGTGCGCCGCTCGCGGAGATCGAGGGCGTGGCGCCCGGTGAGGTCACGCACCAGTCCCGCGCCGTCGGTGTTCTCGCCATGCCATCCGCCCTCGGCCAACCGCACCAGGGTGTTGACGGCACCGGCGCGCCGCGCGCGCTCGCCGAGCGTCCGGCAGGCCTGCACGGCATGGCGCTTGAGCGGCAGGGTCACGTTGGCACCCTGGCCACCGGCATCGGCAAACGAGGCCAGCGCCTCGGCAAAGGCGTCGACGCCGGTTTCGATCGGCTGGTAGTCGATCGCGACGCCGAGCTCGCGCGCGAATGCGGCGTGCAACCGCGGCGACAGCGAATGGGCCAATGGCGTTCCGAACAGGGCGAATTGGCGCGTCGATGCGGTCACGGGAACTCCGGTGGCGGGTAGGGGTGGAACGCCGCGGCGATGCTCAGCGGCGCGCGTGAAGCCAGCGGGCGGCGTCCAGCGCGAAATAGGTGAGCACGCCGTCGGCGCCGGCACGCTTCATCGCGAGCAGCGTTTCAAGTGCGGTCGCCTGTTCGTCCAGCCAGCCGTTGCCGGCGGCCGCCTTGAGCATCGCGTACTCCCCGCTCACCTGGTACACGAAGGTCGGCACGCCGAAGGCGTCCTTCACTCGGCGCACGATGTCGAGATAGGGCAGCCCGGGCTTGACCATCACTATGTCCGCGCCTTCGTCGAGGTCGAGCGCCACCTCGCGCAGCGCCTCCTCGGCGTTGGCCGGATCCATCTGGTAGCTGGACTTGTCGCCCTTTCCGAGCGCCGACGCGGAACCCACCGCGTCGCGGAACGGCCCGTAGAAGCTGCTGGCGTACTTGGCGGCATAGGCCAGGATCCGCGTGTGCACGTGGCCCTCGCCCTCGAGCGCGACGCGGATGGCGCCGATGCGGCCATCCATCATGTCGCTGGGCGCGACGATGTCGGCACCCGCGCGCGCGTGCGACAACGCCTGGCGGACCAATGCATCGACGGTGGCGTCGTTGACGACGTAACCGTCGGCGTCGACGAGGCCGTCCTGGCCGTGGCTGGTGTAGGGATCGAGTGCGACGTCGGTGATCACGCCGAGCTCGGGGAAACGCGCCTTGAGTGCGCGGATGGCACGCTGGCAGAGGCCATCGTCATGCCACGCCGCCTCGGCGGTTGCGGACTTGGCCTCGGGTGCGGTCACCGGGAAAAGCGCCAGCGCCGGAATGCGCAACTCGCTCGCGGCGTCGGCTACCCGCAGCAACTCGTCCACGGACACGCGCTCGATGCCCGGCATCGACGCGATGGCCACGC
>DATINB010000233.1:0-2885 GCA_035474775.1 Luteimonas sp. | reverse complement strand
ACGGCGTGCCGACCGGCATCCTGTCGACGCCGGTCATCGATCGTGCCCGCGGCCGGATCTACGTCACCCACTGCGATCCGCGCAACCGATGGCAGGCCTACGCACTGGACCTGCACACCGGCGACATCCTGGCCGGTTGGCCGGTGCGTCTGGACGAGGCCGCGCTCAACCGGACAAACCGCAACCGGGGCCCCCAGCCGGTCGAACCGCGCAGGCGCCACGACTTCCGCGTGCAGCGGGGCGCCCTGAATCTCTCGCCCGACGGGCGCTGGCTGTACGTCACCTTCGGCGAGACCGAGACCGGCTGGCTGGTGGCGGTGGATACCACCGAGCCCCGCATCGGCAGCGCGTTCGCGGTGGCGGCGATGCCCCATCGCGGCAGTGGCGGCATCTGGGGCGCGGGTGGCCCGGCGGTCGACGTCGATGGCGGCCTCTACGTCGCGACCGGCACCGGCTACGGCGGCTACACCGACGCCGCCGACGACTGGACCCAGTCGATCCTCAGGCTGGTGCAGGCGCCGGAGGGGCTGCGGCTGGTCGGTACCTACACGCCCTTCAACCACTGCCTGAGCGCCGCGGCCGACATCGACCTCGGCTCGGGCGGCCCGGCGTTGCTGCCGGTGGTGGGCGTGTCCGGCCACCTGCCGCGGCTGCTGGCGGTCGGCGGCAAACAGGGCAACGTCTACCTGCTCGACCGCGACCGCCTTCCCGGTTCCCTCGACCGTCGCCCGCCATGCACGACGCCGTCGTCGCGGGACGGCTCGCTGCTCCCGCCGGCGCCGCAGCCGCAGTTCGCCGCGCGCGGTCCGTTGAACGTGTTCGGTCCCTATTCGGAAGCCGACGCCGCGATGGACCTGGCGCGGTCGCGCTCGGTGCCGGCCGCCTACGTCGATGCCGCCGGCACCATCCAGGTGCTGGTGACCGGCGGCAGCCGCCGCGCGGAAGGCGACGCGACGTCCGTGGCGCCCTCGCTGGTGCGACTTGCCGTGGCCGGAGCCGATGGCGCGGCGCCGTACCTCGAGGTCGCGCGCCGCCAACCCTCGGTGGCGATGCGCAACCCGGGATCGCCGGTGGTCACCAGCGAGGACGGGGGTGATGCGGTGGTCTGGGTGCTGGACGAGAACGCGCCACGCTCGGCGTTGCTCGCGGGTGACGGCACGTTGCCGCGGCCGATCCTTTACGCGTTCGACGCCGAGCGCCTGGACCTGCTCTGGTCCAGTGCGCCGGGGCTGCTGCACACCAGCGGCAAGTACAACAGCCCGGCCTTCGGTGGTGGGCTTGTCTTCGTCGGGACCGACCGCATCCAGGCGTTCGGAGCCGGCGGCCGCAACCAGCCGGCGGCACGCCACGGCGCCGTCCCGGATCGCCCGACGCCGCCCGCCACCGTGGCGGATGCGCCAGCCCGACGCGCGCAGCCTGCCGACGTGATCTGGCGCAGCCGCTGCGCGGGCTGCCACGACCAGGCCTCCGGCAACATCCCGCCGCGCAGCCTGCTTTCGACGCGGCCACGCGCGCGCATCGTCGCGGCGCTGACCAGCGGGGTCATGCGCGCGCAGGCCAGCGGCCTCTCACCCACCGAAATCGCGGCACTGGCGGACTTCCTCGAATGAACCGGATCCATACCCAGCTGGGCGGCGTGCTCGGCGATGCCATCCTCGCCAACCGGCGCGGGCGGCTGTCGACGTTCATCGTCGATGCCGACAGCCCGGCCGTCGCACTGTTCGCCCCGGCGCGCCGTGCGGCCAACGAGGAGGGCGACTGGTACGGCGAACACGCCGGCAAGTGGCTGGTGGCCGCCGCGCGCGCCGCCGCGGGGTCGCACGACATCGTGCTGGAGGCGCGCGTCCGCGAGGTGGCCGATTACCTGGTCTCCATGCAGGAAGCCGACGGCTATCTCGGGACCTACGCCCCGTCGCGCCGCTTCATGCAGCCGCAACCGCCGCCGCCGCCCTCGTGGAACGGCGAGCCCTCGGTCCGCACCTGGGATGTGTGGATCCACGCCTACCTGGTGCTGGGCCTGCTGGAAGCGCACCGCCTGCTCGGCGACGACCGCCATCTGCAGGCCGCGCGCAGGATCGGCGACCTGCTGATCCGCACGCTGGATGCGGGCATCGACATCACCGCGCTCGGAAACCACTTCGGCATGTCGGCCACGGTGCTGATGGACCCCGCCTGCGAGCTGTTCTTCACCACCGGCGATGCGCGTTACCTGGCGCTGGCCCGGCGGGTGCTGGCGCAGGCCGACGCCAATCCGCGGCTGGCGCTGCTCGGGCAGCTGCACGCGGGCGCCGACGCATCGGAGATCGGCACCGGCAAGGCCTACCAGCTGGCCTGGAACCTGGTCGGCCTGGCCAAGCTGCACCGGGCCACCGGCGATGGCGCGATCGGTGCAGCCGTCGGGCACCTCTGGGGCAACATCCGCGCGCAGCACCTGACCCTCGGCGGCGGGCCCTGGGGCGGCGTGGCGCATCGCTCGCGCGAGGTGTTCAACGCCCCCGGCGTGTTCGAGCCGCGGGCCTACGTGGAGACCTGCTCGACGCTCGCCTGGATCCAGCTCAACCGCGAACTGCTGCTGGTCACCGGGGATGCCGTCTACGCCGCGGAACTCGAGCGCAGCGCCTACAACGACCTGCTGGGCGCCCAGGCGCCGGACGGCGAGGACTGGTGCTATTACTCGTTCCCGAACGGCCGCCGCGTGCATACCACGTACTGGCGCTGCTGCAAATCGAGCGGCGCGATGGCGCTGGAGGAATTGCCGGCGCTCGCCTACGGCGTCTCGGACGATGGCGGCCTGAAGGTGAACCTGTTCGGCGCGTCGGAGGCGGCATTGAAGCTGCCGGTGGCCGGGCTCGTGCGCGTGGAGCAGAAAACCGCGTATCCATTCG
>DATINB010000232.1:0-5551 GCA_035474775.1 Luteimonas sp. | reverse complement strand
GGATGGCCGACCGAGCCGGGCTGCAGACCCCCCGCAGGGAGGCGCGTCCCACCCGAAGCCACGACTTGATGTCGGCCCACCCGAAGCACGCAACCCGACGCGCTGCGAGCGCTATCCTGCGGGGGAATCCGCAGCCAGCGCACATGGATGCGCGCGCCAGGTGAGCCGGCCACGAATGGCCGACCGAGCCAGGCTGCAGACCCCCCGCAGGGAGGCGCGTCCCACCCGAAGCCAAGGCTTGAGCGCGCTCCACCGGAGAGCACGCAACCCAGGAACCAGGCAACCCGATGAACCGGGCCCACGTGCCGGTCGGGCTCCGGGGCCGTCGGGGGTCGCGCTAGACTGCAGGCCATGCACGACGCCCTGCCCTACGACAGCCACCGCCTGTGCGAACTCGCCGGCGAAATCATCGTCAATGTCCGCGAATTGTCGGCGCTGGGCTGGACGCCCGCGACGAGCAGCAACTTCTCCCGCCGGCTGGACGACCGCCATGCCGCCATCACCGTCTCCGGGCGCGACAAGGGACGGCTGAAGGAGTCCGACATCATGGTGGTCGACCTCGATGGCCGGGCCGTCGGCAGCGACCACCGCCCGTCGGCGGAGACCCTGCTGCACACCCAGCTCTACCGACGCTTCCCCGGCGTGGGTTGCGTGCTGCATACCCATTCGCGCGCGCAGACGATCGCGTCGCGCCTGTATGCCGGGGCCGGGCATGTGCGCCTCGAGGGCTACGAACTGCTGAAGGCATTCGCGGGCAACACCACCCACGAGGCCGCCATGGCGTTGCCGGTGCTGGCCAACACGCAGCACATGCCGACACTGGCGGCGCAGGTCGACGCCCTGCTCGACGCGGGTCCGATGTGGGGCTATCTGATCGATGGCCACGGCCTGTACGCATGGGGTGCCGACATGCCGGAGGCGCGGCGCCACCTGGAGGCGTTCGAATTCCTGCTCGACTGCGAACTGGCGCTGCGCGCGTTGCAGCCGCGCCACTGAGCCGTTGAATCGGGGCGCATCGCCACCATCCGGTGTCCACGCGCCACGCACGCGACCCCCTGCACCTGCTGCCCCCTGGAGTTCCACCATGAGCCGCCTGCGCATCTTCGCCGACGCCCACCCCGAGACGCCGCAGTTCGACAGCCGCGACGGCGCGGCCATCGCCGCTGCGCTGCGCCCGATCGGCGTGACGTTCGAGCGCTGGACCGCCAACCGCGAGATTGCCGCCGGTGCCACGCCCGACGAGGTGATGGCCGCGTACCGCGAGGACATCGACCGGATCAGTGCCGAGCGCGGGTTCACCAGCGTCGACGTGGTCAGCATCGCCCCGGACCATCCCGACCGCGAGGCCATGCGGCGCAAGTTCCTCGACGAGCATTTCCACAAGGAGGACGAGGTGCGGTTCTTCGTCGCCGGGTCCGGGCTGTTCACCCTGCACGTCGACGACAGGGTGTACGAGATCGAGTGCGTGCAGGGCGACCTGATCGCGGTGCCCGACGGCACCACGCACTGGTTCGACATGGGCGAGGAGCCGGAGTTCGTGGCGATCCGCTTCTTCGAGCAACCCGACGGCTGGATCGGCCACTTCACCGGGACCGACATCGCGCAACGGTTCCCGCGCTACCGTCGGGGCGAGCACTGATGCCGCGGCTGGTCCTGACCGACATCGAAGGCACCACCAGCAGCATCGCGTTCGTGAAGGACGTGCTGTTCCCGTACGCGCGGCGCGAGCTGCCGGCCTTCGTGCGCGCCCATGCCGGCGAGCCGGAGGTGCGCCGCTGGCTGGACGCGGTGGCGATCGAGCACGGCGCGATCTGCAGCGACGACGCCATCGTGGAGACATTGCAGGGCTGGATCGACGAAGACCGCAAGCACACCGCGCTGAAGGCGCTGCAGGGGCTGCTGTGGCGCGATGGCTACCGGAGTGGGGCCTTCACGGCTCACGTCTATCCGGATGCGGCCGCCGCCCTGCGCCGCTGGCATGCCGCCGGCACGCCGCTCGCGGTGTACTCGTCGGGCTCGGTGGCGGCGCAGGCGCTGTTCTTCAGCCACTCGGACGCGGGCGACCTGCTGCCGCTGTTCGAAGCCTGTTTCGACACGGGCGTCGGCGGCAAGCGCGAAGCCGGCAGCTACCACACCATCGCCACGCGACTCGGGCGCGTACCTGCGGACATCGTGTTCCTCTCCGACGTGGTGGAGGAGCTCGATGCCGCGCGCGACGCGGGATTGGCCACGGTGCTCGTCGACCGGCCCGAGGATTATCCGCAGCCGCGCAGCGGCGGAGCCGCCAACGGCCACCGGCGCGTCACCACCTTCGACGCAGTCGAGCCGGGCTGACCCATGCGCGGCGTTTCCGCACGCCGGTGGCTGTTTCGCCGCACGCGCTGACCATGCAGTCCCGCCACCCGCCGCGCGGCGCCCTGCGCTCCACGACGGTCGCGCTGGCCGTTGCGCTGACGCTGCTTTGCCTGTCCACGCCGGGATCCGCGGGCGATCCCGCCGCCACGCTGGGTGCGCGCGATGCGGCGCTCATCGACGCGCGGCTGGGTGCGTTTCCGGTCGGTGGCGGGCAACCGGAGCTGTTCGTGCTCGGGATCGCCGGTGATGGCCACGAGGACGTGTTCCGCAACGAGGTCACCTACCTGGAGACCCTGGCCGATGCGCGCCTCGCCGCCCGCGGGCGCGTGCTGCTGCTGGTCAACCACCCCGACAGCCTGGGCGCGGCCAGGCGACCGCTGGCCACCTGGGACAACCTGGTGCACGCGCTGGAGGGGATCGGCGCGGCGATGGGCGACGAGGACGTGCTGCTGCTCTACGTGGCCACCCATGGCACCGCGGACCACGAGCTGGTGCTGCAGCTGTATCCGGTGGTCGACGATGGCCTGACCCCCGAGGACCTGGCTGACGCGCTCGACGAGGCCGGCATCCGCAACCGGGTGGTGGTGGTATCGGCCTGCTTCGCCGGTGGCTTCATCCCGGCCCTGCGCAATCCCGACACGCTGGTCATCGCCGCCGCACGGCACGACCGCACCTCGTTCGGCTGCGGCAGCGAGTCGGTGGCGACCTACTTCGGTCGCGCCTGGCTGATCGAGGGCATGAACCGCGGCAGCAGTTTCATCGGCGCCTACGACCACGCCGCGCGCACCGTCGCGCGCCGCGAACGCGAAGACGACTTCGATCCCTCGCTGCCGCAGATCGCCGTCGGGGCGCGCATCGGCGGGACGCTGCAGCGCTGGCAAGCCACGCTGCCGCAGCCGGCACCGGCCGCGGTTCCGTACCCGCATCGCGAGCCGCGCGCCGCGGCGGGCGACTAGTCCGCCACGCGAGGCATGCGAGGCACGCGGGGACGGGTGCGTGGCGGGGGTGCGCGCGGGCGGGGCCGCGTCGGCTCAAGGCTCGGCGTCGTCCAGCCGGTAGCTGGTCCGCGCACGCTGCTCGCCATGCCAGCGATCGAAGGCACGGACCTCCAGCAGGTGGTCGCCGGCGGCGCGCGTCGTCGGCAGTGCGATCCGCCACAGGTGCTGGCTCGGCTCCGCTTCGGGCGAGCGGTCGAAGCCACGCAGCACGGCCGATGTGTCGTCGCGCGCGTTCTCGAGCAGCAGCCGCGGGTCGGGCTGCAGCACGCGCTGCATCGGTTGCCACGCGCCGCCGTCGACGCGCGCCTCGACGCGGGTGTCGGCCTCGCCCATGTACACGTTGGCGTACGCACCCCAGGCCGGGTACGCGCCGCGGCGCAGCACTTTCGGCGCATGCACGGACATCGCCGCGGTCGATGCCGCGTCGTCCGGCGGCAGGCGCGCCGGGTGCCACGACAGCCGGTAGCCGCCATCCGGCGCAATCCGGAGCCGGGCATGCCCGTTGGGGGTGCCGTCGTCCATCGTGGCGTCCGGTATGCCCGCCGCATCGGCCTTGCCGGACCAGAACGCACCGCTCACCGCACCCACGTTGTACTCGTGCAGCGGCTGCGCGCCCTGCCAGCCGTCCGCCGTGCCGTGGCGATAGTGCCGCTGCGTATGGCGGTGCCCGGTCAGCACCAGCACCCGCTGGAATGGACGCAGCAGTGCGAACAGCCGGGCGCGATCGGCGCTGCGGAACGTCGGCGCGCGGCCGGGCGCGGCGGTGTCGAACAACGGGATGTGCATGCCCAGCACCAGCAACCGGTCACGCGGATGCGTGGCCAGGTACGCCTGCAGGAAGGACCACTGGTCCTCGCGCAGGCCGCCGACATACGCCGGTCGCTGCCCCGGCAAGGCCACCACGTCGTCCAGCATCACGAAGCTGGCATCGCGCGCCTCCCACGCAAAGGTGTCCGGCCCGTACACGCGGCGGTAGCTCGCCGACGCGGCGGCATCGCTGTCGCCGGCGTCGAGGTCATGGTTGCCCGGCGCGTGCAGCCACGGCACGCCCAGCGACGCAGTCACCGCATTGACCGCCGCGTACAGAGCCGGCGCGTCGTCGACCACGTCGCCCAGCGTCAGGCCGAGCTGCGCCGGCGCCGCAGCCCTCGCGCCGGCCGCCGCTATGCGCCCGTCACCATGGCGGAGGCCATCGATGACATCGCGGGCGTAGTAGTCCACCTGCCGGGCGCTGCCGACCTGTGGATCGGCGAACACCAGCACCTCGAGGTCGCTGCCCGGCAACTGCGCCATGCCCTCGCGCGCCAGCGCGAAATCGAGCGCTGCGGCGTTGCGCGCCGAAGCCTGCGCGCCTGGCGCCCTCTTCCAGAAGCTCGGCAGGCCACCGGGCCCGGCAGGCACTGCCCAACCCGCCGGTTTCACCACGAACACCATATCGCCGCCCGCCGCGTGCAGTGCGTACCGCCCCGTCGCATCGGTGCGCACGATCGCACGGCCGTCGGACACCGCGACCCCGGCCACGCCTGCCTCACCCGGGTCCATGCGCCCGTTGCCGTTCTCGTCCTCGAAGACGTGTCCAGCCTGCGCGGTCGGAGCGGCCAAGCCCGTCGCCGGGCCGGGTGACGACACGCACGCCGGCGCGGACGCCAGGGCAAGGAGGACGGACAGGCCACGCACGCGCTGGTTCATGCGGTCGGGTTCAGGACACGGTGGTCCAGTATGCCGACGAGCAGGCTGCGCACTCTGTCCGCACTCGCGGGACGATCCCCTGCCCTCAGCCTGCCCGGCCTTCCAGCACCCGCTCCACGTCCACCAGCCCGAGCCCCCGTGCACGCAGCAGCACGAGCAGGTGATAGGCCAGATCGGCCGCCTCGCCGAGCAACGCCGCATCGTCCTCCGCCACCGCCGCGAGCGCGGTTTCCACGCCCTCCTCGCCCACCTTCTGCGCGATGCGGCGGATGCCGGACGCCAACAGCGTCGACGTGTAACCGGGCGTGCCCGCCACCGCGCGCTGCGCGACGGTGGCATCGAGCGCGCCGAGCGCGCTGCCCGGCGCATGCGCGAAGCAGCTCGCCCGGTCGAGGTGGCAGGTGGGCCCGTGCGGGGTCGCGCGGACCAGCAGCGTGTCGTGGTCGCAGTCGGCTTCGATCGAGACCAGCGCCAGCACGTGCCCGCTCTGCTCGCCCTTGACCCACAGC
>DATINB010000231.1:0-1999 GCA_035474775.1 Luteimonas sp. | reverse complement strand
GCCTTGATGATCCCCGGGCCCGTGCGGCGCGGACCAAGCGGCTCCGCACCCGCACGGCGCTGATCACGGCCGCGGACGCCGCCTTCGCCGCGCGCGGATGGGCCGGTACCCGGATGGAGGACATCGCCGCAGCCGCCGACGTCAGCGTGGCCACCGCTTACAACCACTTCCCCAGCAAGCACGCGATGCTCGCTGCGGTGTACGGGCCGCACGTGCGCACCCTGCTCGTGCAAGCCGAGCGGGACATCGAAGATGGCCGCCCGGTCGTCGACGCCCTCACCGATCAGATCCATGCGCTGGCAGAGCTGAGCTGGCGCCACCGAGGTTTGACCGCAGCGTTCACCGCGGCTGTGATGGACTACACGGTCCGGGTCGGTCGCCCGCCGGATCCGGCGGATAAGGCTGACCCGCGCACGCTCGTCCCACTGCCGGAGCCCCTGCGCCGGCTGATCCTGGATGCACCGATGAATTCGGCTGCTGGGGGTGGGTCGTAGCACACGAATGCCCTTCTGAGCTGGGACGATGTGACTTGTCTAAGGTCCACATCAACCGCACAGAAGGGCATCCGCTGGATGCGACTATCGCACGCCCGCGGGGCGATCAGCGCGCGGTTCGACGATCCAAACCTCGTGTCATGCGGCGGGCTGGTGGCGGTGCTGGGGTTGGCCAGCCGGTGCGGGCTGTCCGAGCTGCTCGCCCAGCGGTTGACGTTGGCCGGCAACGGCGCGGCGAACGCGGCCGGGAAGGTCATCGCCCTGGTCGCCGGAATGATCTGCGGTGCGGACTCGATCAGCGACATGGACCTGCTGCGCCATGGCGGCATGCCGCGGCTGTTCGAGCAGGTGCGCGCCCCGTCCACGTTGGGCACCTTCCTGCGCCGGTTCACCTTCGGCCACGTCCGCCAGCTCGACGCCGTGGCCGCCCGCCTGCTGGCTCGGCTGGCGACGGTGACCCCGCTGCTGCCCGGCGCCGACCAGTTGGTGTTCGTCGACATCGACGACACCGTGCGCCAGACCTATGGCTACGCCAAGCAGGGCGCCGGGCGCGGCTACACCGGGGTGAAGGGCCTCAACGCCCTGCTCGCGGTGCTGTCCACCCCGCTGGCGGCGCCGATGATCGCCGGCACCCGACTGCGTCACGGCGCCACCAACTCCGTGCGTGGGGCGGCCAAGCTGCTGGCCGATGCGCTGGCCACCGCACGGCGCGCGGGCGCCACCGGGCTGGTGATCGTGCGCGCGGATTCGGCCTACTACGGCTACGACATCGTCGATGCCTGCCGCCGGGCCGGGGCCCGATTCTCCGTCACCGCCCGCCTCACGCCCACCGTGACCAGGGCCATCGCCAGCATCGATGCCCATGCCTGGACCCCGATCCGCTACTCCAACGCCATCTTCGACCACGACGAGCAGCGCTGGATCTCCGACGCCGAGGTCGCCGAAGTCCCGTTCACCGCGTTCACCAACCGCCGCCGCCGCGAGCACGTCAGCGCCCGGCTGATCGTGCGCCGGGTCCGCCGACTCAACCCCACCTCGGTGCCGGCCGGGCAGTCGGAGCTGTTCGCCGCCTACCGCTACCACGCGGTGTTCACCGACAGCCCCGAGCCGATGCTGGCCGCCGAAGCCAGCCACCGCGACCACGCCATCATCGAGCAGGTCATCGCCGAGCTGAAGAACTCCGCGCTGGCGCACCTGCCGTCGGGGCACTTCGCCGCCAATGCCGCCTGGCTCGCCTGCGCGGCGATCGCGCACAACCTGACCCGCGCCGCCGGCACGCTGGCTGGCGGCGGGCACACCCGGGCCCGCACGGCGACCCTGCGCACCCAACTGATCGCCACCCCGGCCCGCGTCGCGCGCTCCGCGCACCGCCAGGTCCTGCACCTGCCCCGCGACTGGCCCTGGGAACCCGGACTCGACACGCTGTTCCGCCGAGCCCTGCACGACCCACTGCCCGCCACCGCCTGACCACCGCCCCGACGGGCCCGACCGGAGAAGCGCCAGTG
>DATINB010000230.1:0-13351 GCA_035474775.1 Luteimonas sp. | reverse complement strand
AGCGGTGCGCGGTTCGGCACGCCGATCGAAGGACGCGACCATGCAGGAGTACAAGGTGCAGACTGACCGGCAACTGGTGTTCTACGGGCACCCGTTCTCCTCGTACTGCCAGAAGGTGCTGATCGCGCTGTACGAAAACGGGCACGCGTTCGACTACCGGGTGCTGGAGCCGGAACATGCCGGCGTCATGGCCGAATGGGTGGCGTTGTGGCCGCTGAAGAAGATGCCGGTGCTGGTCGCCGCCGGGCGCACCGTGGTGGAGACGACCATCATCATCGAGCACCTCCACCTGCACTGCCGCGGGCCGGTGGCGTTGCTGCCGGACGACCCGGTGACCGCGCTCGAGGTCCGCTTCATGGACCGGTTCTTCGACAACCACGTCATGACGCCCATGCAGGGCCCGGTGTTCGAGGCCCTGCGAGCGGATGGCCGCAAGGAGACGGCATTGGCAGAGGCCGCCCGGGCGCTCGACACCAGCTATGCCTGGCTGGACAAGCGGCTTGACGGTCGCACCTGGGCCGCCGGGGACGCCTTCAGCCTGGCCGACTGCGCAGCCGCGCCCTCACTCTTCTATGCCGACTGGGTGCACCGGATCGGCGACCTGTTCCCCAATGTCCTCTCCTATCGCGCCCGCTTGCTGCGACGACCTTCGGTCGCACGCGCGGTCGATGAAGCACGGCCATACCGCGCCTGGTTTCCACTGGGCGCGCCCGATCGCGATTGATCCTCAGCGCAGCGCGTCGATCACCGCCTGGCTGAAGGCCGGCACGTCGTCCGGTTTGCGGCTGGTGATCACGTGCCCGTCGGTCACCACCTCGGCATCCTGCCAGCGGGCACCCGCATTCTCGAGATCGGTGCGCACCGACGGCCATGACGTCACGTCGCGGCCCTTCGCGGCGCCCGATTCGACCAGCAACCACGGGCCATGGCAGATGGCGGCCAGAGGCTTCCCGGCCTGGTCGAACGCGCTGACGAACGCCACCGCGACCTTGTCCATGCGCAGCTTGTCGGGGTTGATGACGCCGCCAGGCAGGACCAGCGCGTCGTAGACGTCGGCCGACGCGTCCGCGAGCACCACGTCGACGTGGACCGCGTCACCCCAGTCCTTGTCTTTCCAGCCGCGGATCTCGCCGGATTCCGGCGACACGATATCGAACTCGAAGCCGGCCTCGAGCAAGCGGTCGCGCGGGCCGACGAGCTCGGACTGTTCATAACCGTCGGTGGCGAGGATGGCGATACGCTTGGCCATGGGCGGATCCTTGCTGTGGGGATCCAGGAGTCTGGCCGGCGACTGGTTTTCCGGCGGTGAACGCCGGACGCTGCGGACGATCGATCCACCCGGACATCACCCGCCCACGATCCTTGGCCGTCGGCGCGTCATGGCGCGTGAAACACGCCGCGGCGGCCCATGGGCACCGAATCCGCCGGGCAAGCCCCCGGTCTTGCCGTGGCCGGGATCGTCGGTCCCATCCGACCCTTCAGCCGCCCAGGAAGCGTGCTTCGAAATCCGCACACGACAGGGGCCTGCTGATCAGGTAGCCCTGGATCTCGTCGCACGCCAGCCCACGCAATGCGGACGCCTGCGCGTCGGTCTCCACGCCTTCGGCGACCACCCTCAACTTGAGCGAATGCGCCAGCGTGATCATCGTCGACACCAGGCTGAGCTTCTCGGGGGAGTCGGTCATGTCGTTGATGAAGGTGCGATCGATCTTCAGGGTGTCGATCGGCAGTTTCGCCAGGTAGGCGAGGGACGAGAAGCCGGTGCCGAAATCGTCGATGGCCACCGGGATCCCCATT
Organism: Luteimonas sp.; assembly: GCA_035474775.1. Classification (GTDB taxonomy): domain Bacteria; phylum Pseudomonadota; class Gammaproteobacteria; order Xanthomonadales; family Xanthomonadaceae; genus Luteimonas. The sequence goes on along the minus strand of DATINB010000230.1, from coordinate 11,554 downwards.
GCGCGGATCGCCTGCAGCCGGACGATGCCCTGGTCGACGTCGTCCATGATCACCGACTCCGTGATCTCCAGCTCCAGCGCGCCCGTCGCCCGCGGATCGACGGACAACGCCTGGCGGATCCCGTCGATGAAGCGGGGGTCGCGCAGTTGCAGCGGCGAGACGTTGACCGCGATCGGCACCACGGCGCAACCACGTTGGCACCACCCCAGGTAATCCTGCACCGCCTGGCCGAGGGCCCACTGACCAACGTCGCCGATGAGCCCGATCTCTTCGAGTACCGGAATGAAAAGCCCCGGGGCAACCAGCCCGGTGCGCGGGTCGTTCCAGCGGATCAGCGCCTCGGCGCCGGTCAGCGCACCGGTGCGCGCATCCAGCTTGGGCTGGTAGTGCAGCACGAACTCACGGTTGTCGAGCGCGTCGCGTAGCTGGCTTTCCAACGCCAGCCTCGCGGCGATCGATTCGGTCATCGCCCTGTCGTAGAACAGGTAGCGGCTGCCGTGTTCCTTGGCCTGCTTGAGCGCGGCTTCCGCGCGCTTGAAGAGGGATTCGGCATCGCGACCGTCGTCCGGGCACAGCGAGATGCCGACCCGTGCGGCCAACCGGTACGCCGCGCCGTCGAGCGTGAACGACTGCTTCTGGAAGTCCTTGATCATGGCTTCGACCAGGTGCGTGACGTCGTCGGCGCCGGCCTGTCCGGGCAGCACGACCGCGAAATGGTCGGCACCGAGCCGGGCCACGAGGCTCGCGTCCCCGACATGCGCGCCCAGCCACGCGCCGATCTGCTGCAGGAGGGCATCGCCACCGGGGCGGCCGAGGCTTTCATTGAGGTTCCGGAAGCGTTCCAGGTCGAACATCACCACCGCCAGCCGCGAACTCGCGCCTGCGCTGCGCGCGTACTGGGCGACCCGCTCGAGGAACAGGCTGCGGTTGGCCAGGCCGGTGAGCTGGTCGTAATAGGCGAGGTGGACCAGGCGCTCCCGGTTGTCGATGTGGCTGCTGGCCAGCGTCACGTCACCCGCCAGCTCCGCCAGCAACTGGATTTCCTCGTCATGGAAGAAGTCGGGCTCGTCCGCGTACAACGCCAGCACGCCGGACGGATCGTCGCCGAGCACCAACGGCAGGATCACCATCGACTGCACGCCGAAGCGGACGTGCGTTTCCGGGTGCTCCACCATGGGGTCGTGTTGGGAGCGGTTGGACACGCAAGGCCTGAGGTCGCGGATGGCACGCGTCGCCATCCGGCTCGGGATGCCGCCGCGTGCCGCGAGCACCACGTCGACCGCGGCGACGATCGCGTCCTCGCGTGCCGCGGTGGCAACGAAATCGATGGTGCCGTCGCCCAGCAAACCGATCATGGCCAGCTTGAAGCCACCGACATCCACCGCGATCCGGCAAGCGTCGCGGTAGAGCTCGTCGCGGCTGGACGCGCGTACGATCAGCGAGTTGACGCCACTCAGCAGCGCGTACACGCGGTTGAGGTGGCGGATCCGGCGCTCGGCCGCCGTCTGCTCGGTGATGTCGCGGTTGGCGCCGATCATCCGCAGCGCCCGGCCCTCCGCATCGCGCTGGACCAGGCCGTTGGCATCGAGCTCGCGCAGCGAGCCGTCGGTCCAGACGATGCGGAACTGCGACCGGAAGTCGCGGGTCCCGACCACGGCGGCCTGGATGTCCGCCTGCACGCGTGCGCGGTCGTCCGGGTGGATCCGGCTGGTCCAGGCCTCGTAGGCGGCGCCGAACTGTCCATCCGCGATGCCGTAGAGCCGGTACATCTCGGCGTCCCAGATCAGCGCGTCGGTCGCGATGTCCCAGTCCCACGTGCCGATGCGCGCCGAGCGCGTGGCGAGCATCAGCCGATCCCGCACCGTCCGCAACGCCGCTTCCGCCAGCTTGCGCTCGCTGATGTCCTGGCAGGTCCCGATCGCGCGCAGCGGCGTGCCGTCGTCATCGAAGACCACGTGCCAGCGCTCCTCGACATGCTTGATGTCGCCGTCGTCCATGCGCAGGCGATGCTCGAGGGTGCTGAAGCCGGCGGTCTCCTGCGAGCGCCGGTACGCGGCATCCACGCGCGCCCGATCGTCCGGATGCACCCGTTGCAGGAAGCGGGCGTGGGTCGGTGCGAAGGTGGCGGGGTCGGTTCCGTGGATCCGGTGCGCCTCGGCGGACCAGATCACGTCGCCGGTCGCGACGTCGGTTTGCCAACTGCCCACGCGGGCCACCGCCTGGGCCGCCAGCAGGCGCTCGCGCTCGACCTCGAGCGCACGGGTGCCCTCCTCGAGCTGCTGTGTCTTCTGCTCCAGCTTGCGCACCAGCGACCGGCTGTACAGCATCATCAGGTCGCCGGCATCTCCGGCTTCGCCCGGGTCGCCGGCGCGGGCCCCGTCCATGGCCGGCGCAACGGCCGCCGTGGCGCGTGCCATCACCGCGCCGATGCGCGCGAGCAACCGCTCGGGTTCCGCCGGCTTCAGGATGAAGTCGTCCGCACCCAGGCTCAGCGCCAGTTGCTCGTCCTCCGCGGACGTGTAGGTCGCGGTGTAGACGATGAACGGAATGGCGTGCAGGCGCGGATCCAGCTTCCAGCGGCGCAGCAGCCGGTAGCCGTCCATCACCGGCATCAGCAGGTCCGAAACCACCAGGTCCGGGGGCGAGCGCCGTGCGAGCTCCAGCGCTTCGGCGCCGTGGCGTGCGGTCTCGACCACCCAACCCTGCGCGGACAGCAGGGCTTCCATGTAGCGGAGGTTGGTGTCCTTGTCGTCGACCACCAGGACACGCGTCATGCCGGGTCACCGTTGGCGGCATGCGCGCGCGCATGGGCCGCGATCTGGTCGACGAACGAAATCGGGTCGATCGGCTTCTCGATGTAGCCGTCGCAGCCGGAGGCGAGGGCCTTCTCGCGGTCGCCGGCCATGGCGTAGGAGGTGACCGCGACGATCGGGGTGGTGCGCAGGGGCGCCAGGCGGCGCAGTGCCTGCGCCACGCTGTAGCCGTCCATGGCCGGTAGCTGGATGTCGAGCAGGATCATGTCCGGCGCCAGCGACGCCGCCAGCTCGATGCCGAGCGGCCCGTTCTCGGCGGTGACCACGCGGTAACCCCGGCGCTCCAGCAGGTAGGTCGCCAGGTAGCGGTTCTGCGGGTTGTCTTCGATCAGCAGGACGGTCGGATTCACGGCGCCTCCGCGGTCGGGAGCGGCAGGAAGACGGAGAACTCGCTGCCCTCCGCCCACTGGCTGTCGACGGTGATCACACCGCCCATCAGCTCCACGAGGCGACTGCTGATGGCCAGCCCCAGCCCGGTGCCTTCGTGCTCGCGGCTCAGGCCGGTATCGAGCTGCTTGAACGGGCGGAACAGCGAATCCACGTCATGCGGCCGGATGCCGATGCCGGTGTCGGCGACCCGGATCCGCAGCACCGCAGCACTCGATGCGTCCGTGCAGGCGGGCATGGGCGCCAGGTCCACCAGCAGCCTGACCTCGCCGCGATCGGTGAACTTGATGGCGTTGCAGACCAGGTTGAGCAGCACCTGCTGCACGCGCCTGCGATCGCCGATGCGCAGGCCGATGGCCGGATCGATGGAGGCCAGCAGCTGCAGTCCCTTGGCTTCGGCCTGCGGCCCGACCGACGCGACCACGTGCTGCGCCACCGCGTGCATGTCGAACGCGCCCTCACTCAGGTCCATCTGCCGGGCCTCGATCTTCGAGATGTCCAGCACGTCGTTGATCAGCTCCAGCAGGTGGCGGGCGCTGTCGCGCACCATGCCCAGCTGCCTGGCCTGTTCGTCGTTCAGCGGGCCTGCCATGCCGTGCAGCACGATGCCGGTAAAGCCCAGGATCGAGTTGAGCGGCGTCCGCAACTCGTGCGACATGGTGGCCAGGAACGCCGACTTCACCCGGTCCGCGGCTTCGGCGCGCACCAGCGCCACCTGCAGTTCCGCGGTGCGCTCGGCCACCGTCTGTTCCAGGGTCTCCTTGGCGATCCACAGCTCCTGTTCCACCCGCTTGGCGACGGTGATGTCCAGCACCGTTCCGATGAAACGGACCGGCACGCCGGCCGCGTCGCGGTCGACCTCGGCCACGTCGTGGACCCAGCGCACCTCGCCATCCGGACACACGATGCGGTGCTCGATGTCGTAGGGCGCCACGTCGGCGAAGCCCGCTGCCTGCGCCGCGCGCACGGTTTCACGATCCTCCGGGTGCACGGCGGCGAGGAAGGTGTCGTAGGTGGCCGGAACGGCACCGGGCGTGACGCCGAAGATCCGGTAGAGCGCCTGCGACCACTCCAGGCGTCCGCTGGCGATGTCGAGCTCCCAGCTGCCCATCTTCGCGATGCGCTGGGCCTTGGCGAGGGTCGACTCGGAAGTCCGCAACCGCTGTTCGGCCAGTTTGCGGTCGCTGATGTCGATGCCCACGCCCACCAGGCACGGTTCGCCGTCGAACATCATCCGGCTGCCGGTGAAGTAGTACGGCGTGGTGGTTCCGTCCTTGCCGCGCAGTAACGACTCCACCACGGCGTTGCCATGGGTGAAGACATCCTGGATGCGCGACTCGACCAGTGCTTTCTGCTCGTCGGCCAGCAGGTCGCGCGGGTGCAGCCGCGCGATCTCGTCGCGGCTGTAGCCGGTCGCGCGCTCCAGGTTGCGGTTCCAGCGCAGGAACCGGCCGTCCTCGTTGTAGAAGTACAGCACGCCCGGCAGGCTCTCGAGCATGGTTCGCGAGAATTCGCGCTCGTTCTCCACGTCCGGGTTGTCCGCGGTGCGCGCCTGCGCGGGGTCGCGCGCGCCGTGCCCGCCCACCGGGTCGGCTCGTTGCCCGTGATGCGGACGCGACGGCGTCGTCGGCATGGATCCCCTCCCTACCCGCGATGGCGTGTCGTCTGGCGGCGCTGGTGCGCGCCGGCCACGACGACGGCCCTCGTTCCCCGTGGGCTGCCGACAAGGTGACACGTTTCGCCGGTGTTCGCCCCTGTCGTGGGTCAGGGGGCGAGTACTCCCCCGCCCATGCTCCGGCCCAGCCGTGCGTGGGCAACGGCCAGCGTGCCCGCACGCGGGCGGCATGCTAGGGTCCGCCGCCTGACCGCATCGGGGCCCACCATGAGCGCTGCCATCGCGGAGACACGTGCCGCACCCGGTACGGCCCGGCCCGCGTGGCCGGGGATCCCGTCGCTCGCCGCGCACCTGCTGTGGCAGCACTGGCCCGCGCTGCTGGCCTGCTTCTTCGCCCAGCGCGTGGCCTACGACGTGCTGCTGATGGCCGCCATCCAGCTGGCCGAGACCGGCGTGCTGCTGTCCTACGCGGCGGTCGCGGTGCTGATCGTCAGCCAGCTGGTCGGCGCCATCGCCATGTTCCTGGTGCTGCGGCCGTCGATGCCGTCGATGCAGGCGCGCTCGGGCCTTCCGACCATGCTCGCGCAGCGTGCATGGCTGGACGTGCTGGCGGTGGCGCTGCTGCCGTTCTTCGCCTACTACGCGGCGTGGGGCCTGCTGGACGGCATCAAGCGCGACTTCATCCTGACCTACCAGGGCTGGGTGTCGTTCGAGCGCCGCGAGCCGCTGCAGGACATCCTGGCGCTGCGCGGGCTGTGGATCGCGCTCGCGGTGTCGTGGGGCCTGCGCGAAGTCTCGAAGCGCCGCTTCGCCGCGACCCGGCATGGCGCGTGGTCGATCCTGGTCGCGGCCTGCGAGGCCTACTGGCTGTTCGTCGGTGCGGCCGTCATCGCGCGCGGCTGGGGCCTGGCGACGGCGTGGTGGGAGTCGCGCGTGGTGTACGTGTCCATCACCCGGTGGTGGGAGAACCCGTTCATCGGGCTGGTGTCGCTGGCGCCGCTGAAACGGCTCGTCGACCCGGCCTGGGAGGTGCTGGCGACCGCCGCGGGCGCGGTCGCCATGCCGCTGGTGTGGCTGGCCATCGCCGCCATCGTGTACGGCATGGACCTGCGTCGTCGCGGCCGCCTCGACCGGCACGACGCCCACGCGCGGCTGGTCAGCCGCCGCTACCGCAACCTGCACCCGGTGCTGAAGAAGGCCGTCGACAAGGCCAGCGGCGGCTGGAGCGGGAAGGGCATCCCGATCCTCAACGCGATTCGCCTGGTGCTGCGCGCCGGCCTGCCGGCGCTGCTGGTGTTGTGCGTGGGATGGGCCCTGCTGGATTTCGTGGACGCGCACGCCTGGGGCCTGGCCACGCGCGCGATCGGCTCGCGGGCGTGGGAGGAGTGGCGCGTCATCGGCCAGCCGCTGTCGCTGCTGATCAACGGCCCGATGTCGTTGCAGCCGGCGCTGGTCACGCAGCTGCTGCGCGTGGTGCTGCTGGCGGCCACCTTCGACCGGGCCATCGCCGGACTGCGTGCGGCGCGCGCCTGACGGCGATCACCCACGCGGTGCGGGCAGTCCGAAACGCAGGAAGGTGCCCATCTTCGGGCGTGTGGTGAACGGCGGGAAGACGATGTCCGCCGAGAGCCCGCGCAGCGGCACGTCCGCGGGCACCAGGTAGACGTGGGTGAAGGCGAACGGCGTGCCCGCGACAGCCGTAGCCGGCCCGCCGACCACGCGCGAGCCGCATGAGCCGTCGAGCCCGCGGCGCAGCATCCAGGTCGACAGCTTCGGCGGCAGGTTGGCTTCCCACTCGCGTCCGCCGGCATCGACCAGGCGGCCCCTGCACTGGTCCAGGCGTCGCGCATCGATGTCCGCACCGGGGACCACTTCGAAGTCGACCAGCAGCAGCGTGGCTTCGGGATGCTCGTAGTCGGCCGCGGCGCCGATGCGCGCGGTCTCCCTTCGCACGCGCACGATGCGCCAGCGCGCGCCCTCGTACTCGCTCCACGCGCCGGCGCCCATTGCCGCGCGGATGGCGGTGCGCGGCCGCTGACGGTCCAGCTCGCGCTGGTTGATGCGCCACGGCAGGTAGAAGGCCAGCACCCCGAGCACCACGGCGGCCACCAGCCAGGCGCGGTTGCGCAGCCACCAGCCGGGTGGCGCTGCAGGCGTGCGGGTGCCGTCGTTCACCTGGCGGGTCCCGGCGTGGTGAGGTCCAGTACCGGCGCGGCCTCCGCCAGCAACGATTCGACGTTCGGCGCATCCAGGCCGACGTCGACGTCGACCAGGTGATCGAGTTGCGCCGGTGCGCCGTTGCCGTCGAAGAACTGCAGCGTGGCGCCGTCCAGCGCCTCCGCCGGCACGTCGAAGAAATACGCGCCGCCGGCGGGCAATCCAGTCGCCAGATAGGTATCGGTCAGGTTGAAGCCCTTGAGGTCCGGTCGCCCGTTGGGGGCCGCGCGGAAGCGCCGCCCGTCGCGCGTGCGCAGCTGCGCGCCGACGTACCCGCTGCTCCGTGAGCGCTCCGCCTCCACCAGAGCCGACAGCCAGACGCCGTCCGCCGCCACCTCGCGCGGCGGGTCGCCCCGGCTGCGCCCGTCGACCCGGTACGCGTGCGCCAGCTTCACCCGCTTGACCTTGATCGAGAAGGTGCGCGCCTGCACCGGCTGTCCGATGGTGCCCGCGACCGGCATCGGCGCGGTCTTCTCGTCGAAGGACGGCTGCCGCGCGCGCAAGGCCACGATCAGCGCCAGCGACAGCAGGGTGGCGGCGACCAGGCCCCAGCGCACGGGACGCGCCCGGCTCAAGCGGCATCCGCCTTGCATGCCGACGCACGAACCGGCAGCTCGAACGTCCAGCCCGGCCCGTCCTGCACCCACATCGCCTCGCCGCTGGCGTAACTGCGCTCGACGTGCCGGCGCCTGAACATGCCCCACGTCGACCCGGTGGGCGGCGCCATGCCGGCCGGCAGCTCCCAGATGAAATCCACCAGCACCGGCAGCCCGGGCCCGAGCGTCGGGCCCAGCGTCGCATCATCGGCGCGCTGCGAGCGCTCCGGTGCCACCGGATCGCCCTTGCCCGCGGGCAGCCAGATCAGGTCCTTGTCGAGGTAGGCACCCATGGCCAGCCAGTCGCGCGACTTGCTCACCACCCTGGCGCGCAGCACCAGGTAACGCGGCGTGCCGGTCCTCGACGCAGGCTGGCCCGGCCGCACCGCGCTCGCCCAGGCGCACAGGGGCGTGACCGAGAACGCGTCGGACTCGATCGGCTGGCCGGCCTCGACCACGGGCAGCGCGTCGCCCGCGGCACCGGCGCGCCGGAAGCCGCCGGACAGTGCAATCACCAGCGCAGCGGCGGCCGCGGCCAACAAGGCCAGTCGTCCGTACCGGTGTCGCAACAGCTGGCGCATCGCGTCGAACAGGGCAGGAGCCTCCGCCACGGTGGGCGACACCTTACCCAATCAGGCGGGTGCCCGGTGCCACCACCGGATCCGCCGCCACACCCGCGATGCCGCACCGTGTCGTTCAGCGGACGTCGAATACCGGATGCCACCGGCGTTCATGACCTCAGGCGCTGGCTCAGGGCCACGCTGCCGAGGATCAGCGCACCGGCCACCGCCATGCGCAGCGTCGGCACCTCGCCCAGCATCCACCAGGCCCAGGCCACGCCGAACAGTGGCACCAGGTAGGTGACCGTCGACGCGCGCGCCGCGCCGACGCGGGCGATGAGCCGGTAGTACATGACGAACGCCGCACCCGTGCACAGCACGCCGAGCAGGCCGGCCGACAGCCAGGCCTGCGCCGATACCGCGCGTTCGGGCCACTGCTCGATCGCGAACGGCGACACCAGCAGTGCCGCGCACCCGAGCGTCGCCGGTGCAACCGCCGCGGCGGGCAGGCCGGACAGGTGGCGCCGCACCAGATTGATGCCGGCGCCATACAGCAGCGCGGCCGCGCTGCCGGCGAGCACGGCCGGGCCGATCGCAAAGCCGTCGATGCGACCGCTGGCCAGCACGACCACGCCGGCGAATCCGACCGCCAACGTCGCGCTGCGTGCCCAGCCGATGCGCTCGGCGAAGAACAGGGCGCCAACCAGTGCGGTGAACAGCACGGTCAACGCGTTGCAGATGGCGCCCACGCCGGCAGGCGCGCGTTCGGCAGCCCAGGCGAACAGCAGGAACGGCACGGCCGAATTAATCGCGCCGATCATCGCGAGTTTCGGCCAGACACGGCGCGGGAACGCGGCACGGGCGCGCCACAGGAACGGCAGCAACACGACAGCGCCCAGGGCGAGGCGCACCTCGACCAGCGCCGCTGGCCCGAACTCCGGCGCCGCCACCCGCATGAACAGGAACGAGGCGCCCCAGATCGCGCCCAGCAGGCCGATCTCCAGGGGGTGATCCAGCGCGCGGCAGCGCCGTCGTCGGGGAGTGGCGCGGCGTTGAGGTGGGCGGGCATGGGGGGTCCTGTGCACTGGTGGACGGCGGTGCACATCGAAACCGACGCCAACCGCCACGAGCGTGGTGACGGTGTGGGCACCATTCTGGATGGGCCGCACAGCGCCGCAAGCGCATACTTTCCGGGTCGACCACCGCGCGGGGTCTTGCCGGCCTGTGGCCACCGGCACGCTCGCTGGTCGAGCGTTCACCGCGCGTGTCCTCTCAAGCCGGAGATTTCCGTTGTACGGAGGCTCTCGAAACCCCAACCCCGACAAGAAGGCCTGGCCATGCATTCCAGATTGATCGACACCCGCACACTGCTCTGTGCGGCTGCCCTCGGCGCCATCATGGCCGCGTCCCCGGGCGCGCATGCCGAAACCGTGCGGTCGCACTTCTACTCCGCCACGTCCGTCTGCGAAGCACCGTTGCCGATCTACGATGCCACGCTCCGCAAGCGGCCGCTCGGCATCTCCAATGAAGGCAGCGATGTCATCTTCATCTCCTGCTCGATGCCCGGCGACTACGTCGGCAACGTGGAGACGGCGACGGTGCGGATCACGGTCACCGGCCTGGACGCTGGCGGCAGCGTCAACTGCACCCTCGTCGGCGGCAGTCGCTACGGCATGGTCTTCCGCACCGGAAGCGTCGATGTCGCCATGGGCGCGAACGCCGAGCTCCTGTGGGACGACGTCGACAAGAGCACGACCTTCGGTTCGTACAACTTCAGCTGCTACGTCCCGCCGGGCGTGGAATTGAACAACCTCATGGTGATCCAGCGGGATACGTTCGATCGGCTCTGAGACGGTATCGCTGCCCGTCACGCCGAAGCGCGGCCGGGCTGATCGAACCCCGGCCCGCGCGCACTACTTCCGGATCAGCTCGACCCTGCGGTTCTGCGCGCGCTCGGCTTCCGAGTCGTTCGGGGCGATCGGGCGACTGAAGCCGTGGCCGCTCGACGTCAGCCGGGTGGCGTCTGTCCCCTTCTGTTGCAGGTAGGCGACGACCGCGGCGGCGCGGCGTTCGGAGAGTTGCTGGTTAAATGCCTGGCCACCGATGTTGTCGGTGTGGCCTTCCACCGCGAACGACCATTCGCTGCGATCCGCGAGGATGGCCGCGACCTTGTCCAGGGTGGGCCTCGATTCGGCGCGGATCACGTCCGAATCGAAGTCAAAGTTGATGCCGTAGAGGATCGTCCTGCCCTCGTCCTGCAGGTCCTGTTCGATGGCGTCCCTGACCACGTCCTGGCTGCCGTCGAGGTCGGGCAGGTGCTTGCAGCTGCCGATCGCATCGGACATCTTCTCGCCGGTGTAGAAGCGGTCATAGGCCTTTCGCGTCGGCGTCGCCGACCAGCCCCACCAGGTGCTGAGCAGGGTCTTGCCGCCGTCGACCACGTTGACGGCGATGAAGGAGGACTTGGCGTCCTCGTCGCGCGTGGCACGGGTCGAGTCGACCAGCGTCATCGTGCGCCCGTCGATGGTGCCTTCCACCAGGCCCTCGCCGCTGGCATAGCATCCGATGACGGCGTTGCCGTCCTGCTTCAGGTGCAGCTCGCCGATCGACTGCATCCGGTAGGTGCCGCTGACGCTGGGGATCGGCGTGCGTGCGTCCTGCTCGCCGTAGCCGGACAGCTCCTTGGTGAGGATGAAGCGCGTCGAGCCGAAGTTGTTCTTGGCCGTGAAGCGCAACCAGCGCGCGGGGACGGGCGCCGTCGTGCGAAGGACTTGTCCATCGGTGCCACCGCGGTTGCCGGAATCGGCGAGCGTGCCTTGCGCGATCGCCTGGAAGCCGTCGGTCGCCGACAGGTCGGACACCTCGATCAGCACGTCCTTGGCGCTGCTGCCGTCGAGGTAGGTCGGCGAGCCCGTATCGACGACGAAGCGCGTGAAGGTCGTGCGCGCCGGCAGTTCCAGCGTGACCGACTGGTCGGTGACCTGGCCGTCGCCCGTCATCCACGGAAAGTTGCTCTCGTCGATGAGCTGGCGCGCGCCGGAATCGGAGCTGCGCGACTGGCTGCTCTGCGCCGCGACGATCGTCCCTGCACCGAATGCAAGCCAGTTCCGGCCCGCCTCCGGCAATGGGGCCGTGCCGGCCCCTGCCGTGGCAGCTGCGTCGGGCGGCGGGAGAACGGACGGCGAGGCGGCCGGCTCCGGCAGGGCAGCGGGGGCGCCCGCCTCGCTGGACGGCGCGGCCCCATCGCCCGCGGGGCGCGGCGGCTCGCCACAAGCGGCCAGGAACAGGAGAAGTGCACAGGCGCCGGCGCGGCACAGGCTGGTGGTCTGGTACATGGGCGGATCCCGGAGCGTTGCGGCGTAGGAC
>DATINB010000229.1:0-6369 GCA_035474775.1 Luteimonas sp. | reverse complement strand
TGCCGCACGACCTGAGCCCGGTGTACGGCCAGGCGCGGGTCACCGAGGCCGAGAAGGAAGAGGTGCTGGCGCTGTTCATCCGCCGCGTGGAAGAGCGCATCCCGGTGGCCTACCTGACCGGGGAGACCTGGTTCGCCGGGCTCAGCTTCAAGAGCGATCGCCGGGCGCTGGTGCCACGCTCGCCGATCGCCGAACTGGTCGAATCCGGTTTCGAGCCCTGGCTGGGCGGCCGCGAGGTCCGCCGCGCGCTCGACCTGTGCACCGGCTCGGGTTGCATCGCCATCGCGATTGCGCACTACAACCCGGACTGGCACGTCGATGCAGCCGACCTCAGCGACGACGCGCTGGCGCTGGCCGCCGAGAACGAAGCACGCCTGCAGGTCCGCAACCTGCGGCTGCTGAAATCGGATCTGTTCGCCGCCCTGCAGGGCGAGGTCTACGACCTCATCGTCACCAACCCGCCCTACGTGACCGACGACGAGACCGACGCGCTGCCGCGCGAATACGGCCACGAGCCCGAACTCGGCCTGCGCGCCGGTGGCGACGGGCTGGACCTCGCGCTGCGCATCCTGCGCGATGCGCCGGCCCATCTGTCCGACGACGGCCTGCTGGTCTGCGAGGTAGGCGAGGCCGAGCACGCGCTGGTGGCCCTGCTGCCCGGACTGCCGCTGGCCTGGGTGGAGTTCAAGGTCGGCCAGATGGGCATCTTCGTGGCCGAGCGGCAGGACCTCGTCGCCCACCATGCGCGCATCGCGGCCCTGGCGGAGTCCCGCGATCCCAGTGCCGCCCTCGGGCGGCCGCCACGCGATGGCGGCTTGTTCTGAGCACAGCCACGCCTTGCAGCGAGGCCGGGGCGCGCGTGCGCGGTGCCGCCGGCATGGCATCGGCCTCGGGACCGCCGGGCGCGCCGCCCTGAACACGTTCGGCCAGTTGTTCCGGGTCACCACCTTCGGCGAGAGCCACGGTCCGGCGATCGGCTGCGTGATCGACGGCTGCCCGCCCGGCGTGCCGCTCGCCGCCGCCGATTTCGAAGCCGACCTGGGTCGCCGCGCCACCGGCCGCAGCCGCCACACGTCGCAGCGCCACGAGGCGGATGCGGTCGAGATCCTCAGCGGGGTGTACGAAGGCGCCACGACCGGCACGCCGATCGCGCTGCTGGTGCGCAACACCGATGCACGCAGCCGCGACTACGGGGCCATCGCCACGCAGTTCCGCCCGGGGCATGCCGACTACAGCTACTGGCACAAGTACGGCGTGCGCGATCCGCGCGGTGGCGGGCGTTCCTCGGCGCGCGAGACGACCATGCGCGTGGCGGCCGGCGTCGTTGCCCGGCGCTGGCTCGGCGACCGGCACGGCGTCCGCGTGCGCGGCCACCTTGCACAGCTCGGCGTGATCGCGCCACGTGGGCATGACTGGGAGGCAGTGGAGGCCAATCCGTTCTTCTGGCCCGACGCGGCGCAGGTGCCCGAGCTGGAGGCGTACATGGATGCGCTGCGCAAGAGCGGCGATTCGGTCGGCGCCCGCGTGCGCGTGGTCGCCGACAACGTGCCGCCCGGCTGGGGCGAACCGGTGTACGGGAAGCTCGACGCCGAACTCGCGGCGGCGATGATGTCGATCAATGCCGTCAAGGGTGTCGAGATCGGTGCCGGCTTCGACAGCGTGACCCAGCCAGGCAGCATGCACCGGGACGCCATGGCCCCGGATGGATTCGCGTCGAACCATGCCGGCGGCGTGCTCGGTGGCATCAGCAGCGGACAGCAGGTGGTGGTGTCGGTCGCCTTCAAGCCCACGTCCAGCCTGCGCCTGCCGGTCGCGGGCCTCGATACCGCCGGGCAGGTGGTCGACGTGGTCACCACCGGCCGCCACGACCCCTGCGTGGGCATCCGCGCCACGCCGATCTGCGAGGCGATGCTGGCACTGGTGCTGATCGACCAGGCCCTGCGCCACCGCGCCCAGTGCGGCGACGTCGGTGCCATGGCGCCGCGCATCGCCGCGCAGCGTGGCCAGGAGTCCGGTTGAGCGCCCGGCGCCCGCGGGTCTGGGTGTCGCAGCCACTGTTCCCCGACCTCGTCGACAGGCTGGGCAGGCACGTGGAGGTGCGGGCCACCCCGGCGGTGCGCAAGCACGCGCCTGCGGACATCGCCGCCGCGTTGCGCGATGCCGAGGGCGCGCTGGTGACGCTCAACGACACCATCGGCGCCGCCGAGATCCGTGGCGCCTCGCGGCTGCGGGTGGTGGCCAACGTCGGTGTCGGCTACGACAACCTCGACATCGCGGCGCTGACGCAGGCCGGCATCGTCGCCACCAATACGCCGGACGTGCTCACCGAGACCACCGCCGACTTCGGATTCGCGCTGATGATGGCCGCGGCGCGCCGCATCACCGAGGCCGAACGCTTCCTGCGCGACGGACACTGGCAGGGCTGGCAATTCGGCGCCCTGCTCGGCGGCGACGTCCACGGGCGCACGCTGGGCATCCTCGGCATGGGGCGGATCGGCCAGGCCATCGCGCGCCGCGCGCGGGGGTTCGACATGCGCGTGCTCTACCACAACCGCAACCGGCTCGACCCCGTGGTGGAGACGCCACTGCAGGCGCAGTGGGTCGACCGCGACACGCTGTTCGCCGAAGCCGACCACCTGCTGCTGGTCCTGCCGTATGCCGCGGACAGCCACCATCTGGTCGATGCCGCGACGCTGGCGCTGATGAAGCCCAGCGCCACGCTCACCAGCATCGCCCGCGGCGGGCTCATCGACGAAGGTGCGCTGGCCGAGGCACTGGCATCGGGCCGGCTGGCCGCTGCCGCGCTCGACGTGTTCGAAGGCGAGCCGCGGGTGGATCCGCGCCTGCTGGCGCTGCACAACGTGGTGCTGACTCCGCACATCGCCAGCGGCAGCCTGGCCACGCGGCGTGCGATGGTCGCCCTGGCAGTGGATAATCTGCTCGCGGTGCTCGGCCACGGGCCGCACGCCAACCGACCGCCATCGCCCATCGCCGCGGCGCCGGCCATTTTCCGCTGATCCGCCGCGTCGTCCGGCGCGCGGCAGCGCACGAGGACATCCGCACATGAGCAAGCAGTTCAACGTCGCCGTGGTCGGCGCCACCGGTGCGGTCGGCGAAGCGATGCTCGCGATCCTCGCCGAGCGCGGGTTCCCCGTCGCGCGCATCGTGGCGCTGGCGAGTGCGCGCTCGGCAGGCGCCTCGGTGGCGTTCGGCAATGGCGAGCTGGTCGTGCAGGACCTGGCCACGTTCGATCCGGCCGGCATCGACATCGCGCTGTTCTCCGCGGGAGGCGACGTGTCGCGCCAGTACGCGCCGGTGTTCGCGGCCGCGGGAGCGGTGGTGATCGACAACAGTTCCGCGTTCCGCTACGACGACGACGTGCCGCTGGTGGTCAGCGAGGTCAATCCGGAGGCCGCGCGCACGCGTCCGCGCGGCATCATCGCCAATCCCAACTGCTCGACCATGCAGATGGTGGTGGCCCTGGCGCCGATCCATCGCCGCTATGGCATCGAACGCATCAACGTCGCCACCTACCAGTCGGTGTCGGGCGCGGGCCGTGCCGCGACGGAGGAACTGGGTCGCCAGACCGGCGCGATGCTGAATTTCCAGGACCCGGCGCCGCGACGCTTCCCCGTGCAGATCGCCTTCAACGTGATCCCGCAGATCGACGAATTCATGGACAACGGCTACACCCGCGAGGAAATGAAGCTGGTCTGGGAGACGCGCAAGATCCTCGGCGACGACGGCATCCAGGTGAACCCGACGGCGGTGCGGGTACCGGTGTTCTATGGCCACTCCGAGGCCGTGCATGTCGAAACGCGCGACAAGGTGACGGCGGCCGAGGCGCGCCAGCTGCTGGCGGCGGCTGCGGGGGTCGAGGTGGTCGACGACCGCGTCCCGGGCGGCTACCCGACTCCGGTCACCCATGCGTCCGGCCAGGACGCGGTGTTCGTGGGACGCATCCGCGAGGACCTCTCGCACCCACGCGGACTGGACCTGTGGATCGTCTCCGACAACATCCGCAAGGGCGCTGCGCTCAATGCGGTGCAGGTCGCCGAGCTGCTGGCCGCTGAAGGCTGACGCGGTCACCGCTGCCGCGCATCCACGGGCGGTTGCGGGTGCGAGCGCCGGGCGACATGCCCGGCGCGACGGCGTGCGCGGCCGTTCGCATTGCCAATGGTCGCTCCGCACGGCTAGAGTCGTTGCGGACTCCCGGGGGGCGGCGTGGCCAATCAATTGCGGACGACATGCGTGATCGCATGGGTGCTGGTGCTGGCGCTGTTGGCCGGCCCGGCATCCGCGCTGGGGCTCGGGCCGATCGAAGTGCGTTCGCAGCGCGACCAGCCCTTGCTGGCGGAGATCCAGGTCATCTCCAGCGATCCGTCCGAGCTCGACCGCCTGCAGGCACGCCTGGCATCGCCCGAAACCTTCGCCCGGATCGGACTGCAGCCGCCGCAGGGCATCGTGTCCGACCTCCAGTTCGCGCTGGCGCTGGATGCCGCCGGTCGGCCGGTGATCCGGGTCACCAGCGTCGCGCCGGTGCAGCAATCGCTGCTGACTTTCCTGGTCGAGGTCGACTGGGGGCAGGGGCGGCTGGTGCGCGAGTATTCGGCGCTGGTGGATGCGCCGCGCACCGTCGCGGCACCGTCGCAGCCGCCCATCCAGGCGCCCGTGCTGCAGCCGTCCAACACGATCGTGCGGCCGGCGGAGTCCGTCGCGACCGCAGAACCGACCCCGGAACCGACGCCGTCCACGGAAACGGGCGCCACGCCCGCGGCCGCGCCGGGCACGGAGCGCAGCGCGGAGTCCACGGCGGATCCGGACGCCATTGCCCCGTCGCCGCAGGCGACGCCCGCCCAGGCACCGGCGCGTCCGGTCGCGGCGGGCGCACGGGATGCCGCCGGCGAATACGGGCCGGTCAAGGCCGGCGACACGCTCGGCGCGATCGCCGGCGGCGTGCGCGCCGAGGGCGAGACGCTCGAACAGGCGATGGTCGCGCTGCTGCGTGCGAACCCCGAGGCGTTCATTGCCGGCAACATCAACCTGGTCAGGCAGGGTGCGGTGCTGCGGATCCCCGCCGGCGCCGAACGGTCCGAGTACAGCGCCGCCGAGGCGGCAGCGGTGGTGCGCGCGCAGGTCGGCGAATGGCGGGACATGCGTCGTCCCGTCCAGCAGCCGGATGCGGTCTCCGCAGCGGCCGCGGCGCCGGCACCGGCACCGGTATCGACAGCGACAACGCCGGCCACGCCGACCAGGGCGGTCCGGGACACTCCGCGCGCCGCCGGCGCACGGCTTGAAATCGTGCCGCCGTCGCAGGGAAGCGGCCAACGCGCGGGCACACGATCCGGCATCGACGCCGGTGGCGAGGGCGACATGCTGCGACAGGAACTGCTCCAGAAGGACGAGGCGCTGGCCGCGCGGGGCGCCGAGGTCGAAGAGCTGAAGGCCCGCGTCGCGGACCTCGAGCGTCTGCAGGCGCAGCAGCAGCAGCTGATCCAGCTCAAGGACAGCGAACTCGCGGCGGCCCAGCAGCGGCTGGCGGCGACCAATGCGCAGCCGGTGCCGGCGGTGGCGGCATCGTCCGCCCAGCCGACGCCCGCCAGCGACACGCGTGCCGGCGGCGATGCCAGCCTGCTGGTTTGGGTGGGGAGCGCGTTGGTGCTGGCGGCGCTGCTGGCCTGGTGGGTGCTGCGGCGCCGAACGCGGACACGACCCGCCACACCGGTCTTCGACACCGCCGCGCTGGCCGCGGCGGTGCCACCGCGGACTGGTGAGCCCACGACGGATGGCGAACGCCCGCAGGCGATGCCTGCGGGCGGGTTGCGCGACCGCGTGCGTGGCACTCCGCCCCCGACCGTCGTGCCCACCTGGCACGCCGAGGCGGATGCACCGACCGCGGGTGCCGTGGGTCACGGCGCAGGCGCGACCCTGCAGACACGCTCCCCGGACCCGGTCATGGCGTCCGGTCGTCCCGCGCGCGAGGCGCCGCGGCAGTTGACCGGCGGGGTGCCGACCGGAGCGCCTGCTGCCGCAGCGCCTGCTTCGGCAGCATCTGCGGCAGCAGCATCCCCGGCAGCAGCACCCGGCCCCGATCGCCTCGAGCTGGCGCGCGCCTATCTCGACCTCGGCGACACCGAGACCGCACGCGGCCTGCTGGTCGAGGTCGCCGCCGGCGACGACCCGTTCGCACGCGAAGACGCCGCGCGGATGCTGCGCGACCTCGGCTGAGGCCGCCGCGCCCGACGATGCGGTACGCCCTGGGCGTGGAATACGACGGCAGCGGGTTTTCCGGCTGGCAACGGCTCGGTCCGCCTGGCGGCGAGGCCTTGCCGACGGTCCAGGCCGCGCTCGAGGCTGCCCTGGCATCGG
>DATINB010000228.1:0-1695 GCA_035474775.1 Luteimonas sp. | reverse complement strand
GGTATCGTGCCCCGGAAGACCCGTCGCGATGACCGTTTGTGGCTGGTCGGCGGGGGGCTTTTGGCTACAATGAAGGCCCAACAAGCAGTTGCCATACGTTTTGTTGGAAGGCGCGTCACCGTTTCGACGTGCCTTTTTTTTGACCCCGACAGGCTGCCGCGCAGCGGCGTGTCGCCGGGCCGATCCGCAGGGTTCCGTGCAGGCAGCGCGGCCTGCGACCGACGCCGCCCGCGGCCTCGGCCCCTCGCTTCCCGTTCGCATGGACCACATCCGCAATTTCTCCATCATTGCCCACATCGACCACGGCAAGAGCACGCTGGCCGACCGCCTCATCCAGCGCTGCGGCGGCTTGAGCGATCGCGAGATGGAGGCCCAGGTGCTCGACTCGATGGATATCGAGCGCGAGCGCGGCATCACGATCAAGGCGCAGACCGCGGCGCTGCAGTACAAGGCGCGCGACGGCAAGACCTACAACCTCAACCTCATCGACACGCCGGGGCACGTGGACTTCTCCTATGAAGTCAGCCGCTCGCTCTCGGCCTGCGAGGGCGCGCTGCTGGTGGTGGACGCCAGCCAGGGCGTGGAGGCGCAGACGGTGGCCAACTGCTACACCGCGCTGGACCTGGGCGTCGAGGTTGTCCCGGTGCTCAACAAGATGGACCTGCCCCAGGCAGACCCCGATCGCGCCAAGGAGGAGGTCGAGGACGTCATCGGCATCGACGCCAGCGACGCCATCCCGTGCTCGGCCAAGACCGGCATGGGCATCGACGACATCCTGGAGGCGGTGGTCACGCGCATGCCGCCGCCCAAGGGCAATCCTGACGGCCCGCCGCGGGCGATGATCGTCGATGCGTGGTTCGACAACTACGTCGGCGTGGTGATGCTGGTGCGCGTGGTGGACGGCCAGATCGGCAAGGGCGAGCGCATCCGGATGATGGCCACCAACGCCGTCTACGGCGTCGAGCACCTGGGTGTGTTCACGCCCAAGAGCGAGAACCGCGACATGCTGCGCGCCGGCGAGGTGGGCTTCGTGATCTGCGGCATCAAGGAGCTGGCCGCGGCCAAGGTGGGCGACACCGTCACGCTGGAAAAGAAGCTGCCCAACAACGCCGGCCCGGCCACCGAGGCGCTGCCGGGCTTCAAGGAAATCCAGCCCCAGGTGTTTGCGGGCCTGTACCCCAGCGAGGCCAGCGAGTACGACCAGCTGCGCGACGCGCTGGAGAAGCTCAAGCTCAACGACAGCTCGCTGCGCTACGAGCCCGAGGTGTCGCAGGCGCTGGGCTTCGGCTTCCGCTGCGGCTTCCTGGGCCTGCTGCACATGGAGATCGTGCAGGAGCGCCTGGAGCGCGAGTTCGACCAGGATCTGGTCACCACCGCGCCGAGCGTGGTGTACGAGGTCGAGCTCAACGACGGCGAGGTGATCGAGGTCGAGAACCCCAGCAAGATGCCGGACCTGGGCCGCATCCGCGAGATCCGCGAGCCCATCGTCACGGTGCACCTGTACATGCCGCAGGACTACGTGGGTCCGGTGATGACGCTGGCCAACCAGAAGCGCGGCGTGCAGCTGAACATGGCCTACCACGGCCGCCAGGTGATGCTCACCTACGAGCTGCCGCTGGCGGAGATCGTGCTGGACTTCTTCGACAAGCTCAAATCCGCCTCGCGCGGCTATGCGTCGATGGACTACGAGTTCAA
>DATINB010000227.1:0-2266 GCA_035474775.1 Luteimonas sp. | reverse complement strand
CCTCGTCCTTGTTGGCGGACGCGGCCTTGGCGCCGGCGGCGGCGGGCGCGTCGGCACCCGTGCCGGCCGCTGCGGCTGCCGGCGCCGCAGCCGCGCCTTCCTCGATCACCGCCAGCACCTGCGAGCTGGTCACCGTGGCGCCTTCCTCGAAGCGGATCTCCTTCAGCACGCCGTCGACCGTCGAGGGCACTTCCAGCACCACCTTGTCGGTTTCCAGGTCGACCAGGTTCTCGTCGCGCCTGACCGCGTCGCCGGCCTTCTTGTGCCACGTCGCGATGGTCGCGTCGGACACGGATTCCGGAAGGACGGGAACTTTGATTTCAATGGCCATGCGACGGACGTCCTGCGAGCGGAAGGGGAGGTGGTGGAGCGTTCAGTCGACGAGCGGCTGCGTGCCGGGCGTGTTGACCAGTGCGTCGGCGATCAGCTGCTGCTGCTCGGCCACGTGGTCGGCCATGTGCCCGACGGCGGGCGAGGGCGAGCGTGCGCGCCCGGCGTAGTGCAGGGTCTGCCCGCCGGCCAGGCAGGCATCCACGTGGTGCCGCACCTGGTACCACGCGCCCTGGTTCTGCGGTTCTTCCTGGCACCAGATGACGTCGGTGGCCTGGTCGTAGCGCGCCAGCTCCGCGGCCAGCTGCGGGCGCGGGAACGGGTACAGCTGTTCCACGCGCACCAGCGCCACGCCATCCAGCGACTGCTTGCGCGCCTCGTCGAGCAGGTCGTAATAGACCTTGCCGGAACAGACCACCACGCGCTTCACCTTGCCCGGGTCGGCATCGGCGTCGGGGATCAGCTGCTGGAAGCCGCCTTCGGCCAGCTCGTCCAGGCTCGACACCGCGAGCTTGTGGCGGAGCAGCGACTTCGGCGTCATCACCACCAGCGGCTTGCGCGTGTCCATGCGCATCTGGCGGCGGATCATGTGGAACGCCTGGGCCGGCGTGGTGGGCACGCAGACCAGCATGTTGTCCAGCGCGCACAGCTGCAGGAAGCGCTCCAGGCGCGCCGAGCTGTGTTCCGGGCCCTGGCCTTCGTAGCCGTGCGGCAGCAGCAGCACCAGGCCGCACAGGCGCTGCCACTTGGCCTCGCCCGACGACAGGAACTGGTCGATCACCACCTGCGCGCCATTCGCGAAATCGCCGAACTGCGCCTCCCAGATGTCGAGCGTGCCGGGGTCGGCGGTGGAATAGCCGTACTCGAAGGCCATCACCGCCTCCTCGCTGAGCAGCGAGTCGATGATGGTGGCGTCCTCCGGGTTGGCGACCAGCTGCTGCAGCGGGATGTAGTCGCGGTCGCTGGACTGGTCGTGCAACACGGCGTGGCGATGGAAGAACGTGCCTCGCCCGCTGTCCTGCCCGACCAGCCGCAGGCGGTCGCCCTCGTCGAGCAGGGTGGCGTAGGCCAGGTTCTCGGCGAAGCCCCAGTCGCCGGCGAGCTCCCCGGCGCCCATCCGGCGGCGATCCTCGTAGATCTTGGCCACGCGCGGGTGCAGCACCATGCCGTCGGGAATCGTGTTGATCGCCGCCGCGAGCGCGTCCAGCCGGGCGCGCGGCACGCGGGTATCGACCGGGTCGCCAAGCTTGCCGGACAGGTAGCGGCTCCAGTCGATGGTGAACTCGTCGGGTTCCACGGTGGCCACGTCGGTGGTCACTTCGCCGGCATCGAGCTTGTCGCGGATGGCATCCACCACGGCCTTCGCCTCGTCGGCGGCAAGCTTGCCGGCGGCGACCAGCTGCTCGGCGTACAGCTCCCGCGTGCTCTTGTGGGCGCGGATCACCTGGTACATCTGCGGCTGGGTGGCCGCCGGTTCGTCGGCCTCGTTGTGGCCGTGGCGGCGGTAGCAGACGAGGTCGATGACCACGTCCTTGTTGAACTGCTGGCGGAATTCGAACGCCAGCTGCGCGCAGAACACCACCGCTTCCGGATCGTCGCCGTTCACGTGGAAGACCGGCGCGCCGACCATCTTGGCCACATCGGTGCAGTACAGCGTGCTGCGCGCGTCCTGCGCGTCGCTGGTGGTGAACCCGACCTGGTTGTTGATGACGATGTGCACCGTGCCGCCCACGGCGAAGCCGCGCGCCTGCGACATCTGCAGCAGTTCCATCACCACGCCCTGGCCGGCGAACGCGGCATCGCCGTGCAGCAGCACCGGCAGCACCTGCGTGCGCTGCCTGTCGCCGCGGCGGTTCTGCCGTGAACGCACGCTCCCGACGACGACAGGGTCGACGATCTCCAGGTGCGACGGGTTGAACGCGAGCGCGACGTGCAC
>DATINB010000226.1:0-3664 GCA_035474775.1 Luteimonas sp. | reverse complement strand
GACCAGCCGCTGGTCTACGTCAATCCGGCGTTCGAGCGCATCACCGGCTATGCCGCCGCCGATGTCGTCGGCCGCGGCCACCAGCTCCTCCTGGGCGACGACGCCAACGGGCACGCGGAGGTCGCGGCGGCGATGGCCGAGGCACTCGACGTGCGCAGGCAGGTCCACAACCGGCGCAAGGACGGAACCACGTTCTGGAGCGAGCTGCGCATGACCCCGGTGCGCGACAGCCTGGGCCGGTTGACGCACTTCGTGGCGATCCTGAGCGACATCAGCGACCGCAAGCACGCCGAGGACGCGCTTGCCTACCGCGCCACGCACGATGCGCTGACCGGGCTGCCCAACCGCGAGCTGCTGCAGGAGCGCCTGGCCGGCGCCATCCGCACCGGCGAGGGGCGTGTCATCGGCGTGGCCTTCCTCGATCTCGACGACTTCAAGCTGATCAACGACAGCCTGGGGCATGCGGTCGGTGACGAGGTGCTGGCCACCATCGCGCGGCGGCTCGCCGAGGTGGTGTCCGCGCGCGACATCGTGGCGCGGTTCGGCGGCGACGAGTTCGTGCTGATGCTGGATTGTGCCGACCGGCAGCAGCTGTCGATCCGCGTCGACGACGTGCTGGCCGCGCTGGCGCGCCCGGTGGAGGTGCATGGCGCGTCGCTGCAGGTCACCCCCAGCGTCGGTTACTGCCGCTTCCCGGACGACGGCGACGACGCGCTGGTGCTGCTGCGGCGCGCCGACCAGGCCATGTACCAGGCCAAGCGCCAGGGGCGCAATTGCGTGGTCGCCTATCGCGACGAGTTCGACCTCGGCGCCAGCCAGCGGCTCGACCTGATCCTGCAGCTGCGCGAGGCCCTGCACCTCGGCCAGTTCGTGCTGGTCTTCCAGCCGCAGTTCGATCGCGACAACCGTCCGGTGGGCATGGAGGCGCTGCTGCGCTGGCGACACCCGGTGCGCGGGCTGCTGGCCCCGGCGCAATTCATCGCCGCCTGCGAGGACAGCGGGCTGATCGTGCCGATCGGGCGCTGGGTGCTGCGCGAGGCCGCGCGCCACCACCATCTGCTGGCCGAGCGCGGCTGGGACAAGTTGCGCATCGCGGTCAACGTATCGGCGGCGCAGTTCCAGCAGGGCCTGGCCGAGGACGTCGCGGCGGTGGTGCGCGACAACGCCCTGCCGCGCGACGTGCTGGAACTGGAACTCACCGAAAGCGTGGTCATGGCCAACCCCGATTCGGCGATCCGCAGCATGGCGGAGATCGCCCAGCTGGGCGTCCAGATCGCCATCGACGACTTCGGCACCGGCTACTCCAGCCTGGCATACCTGAAACGCCTGCCGCTGCACCGCCTCAAGCTGGACCGCTCGTTCGTGCGCGACCTCGGCCGCGACCCCGACGACGAGGCCATCTGCGCGGCGATCATCCGGCTGGCGCAGAGCCTCGAACTCAGCACCACCGCCGAGGGCGTGGAGACCGAGACCCAGTGGCGTTGGCTGCGCGACCGCGGGTGCGACGAGATGCAGGGGTTCCTGCTGGCCAAGCCGGCGCCGTTCGACGAGATCCTGGCGCGCCTCGGGACGCCGCAACGCCTGCCCTGAGCCCGCCCGCGATGCCACCGGGGCCCGACGCCTGCGCGACCCGGCAGTGCGCGCGGCGGGCTGGACGGTGCCGGGCCTCGCGTAAAATGCGCGCATGGATGTCTCCCACCTGCTCGACGGCCTCAACGACGCCCAGCGCGAAGCGGTGTCCGCACCGCCCGGCCACTACCTGGTGCTGGCCGGCGCCGGGTCCGGCAAGACCCGGGTCCTGACCCATCGCATCGGCTGGCTCAACGAGGTGTTCGGAGTGCCCGCGCACGGCATCTTCGCGGTCACCTTCACCAACAAGGCGGCGGGCGAGATGCGCCACCGCGCGGAAGCCCTGCTGCGCCATGGCTCGCGCGGGTTGTGGATCGGCACCTTCCACGGCCTCGCGCATCGTCTGCTGCGCCTGCACTGGCAGGACGCGAAGCTGCCGGAGAGCTTCCAGATCCTCGACAGCGACGACCAGCTGCGCCTGGTCAAGCGCGTGCTGCAGCAGATGGAGGTCGACGACGCACGCTTCCCGCCGCGGCAGATCGCCTGGTGGATCAGCGCGCAGAAGGACGAGGGCCGCCGGCCGCAGCACATCCAGGGCGATGGCGACGAGTGGTCGGAGGTGATGCTGCGCGCGTACACCCTGTACCAGGAGCGCTGCGACCGCGCCGGGCTGGTCGATTTCGCGGAGATCCTATTGCGCGCGCACGAGCTGCTGCGCGACAACGCCGGCCTGCTGGCGCACTACCGCCAGCGTTTCGGGCACCTGCTGGTCGACGAGTTCCAGGACACCAACGCCATCCAGTACGCCTTCGTGCGCGTGCTGGCCGGCGACGGCGGGCAGGTGTTCACCGTCGGCGACGACGACCAGGCCATCTACGGCTGGCGCGGTGCAAAGGTCGAGAACGTGCAGCGCTTCCTGGCCGATTTCCCCGGCGCCCGGACCATCCGCCTGGAACAGAACTACCGCTCCAGCGCCAACATCCTGGATGCCGCCAACGCGGTGATCGCGCACAACCCGGCGCGGCTGGGCAAGCAGCTGTGGACCGACTCCGGATCGGGCGAGGCGGTCGACCTGTACGCGGCCTACAACGAGATCGACGAGGCGCGCTTCGTGGTCGAGCGCATCGGCCAGTGGGTGCGCGACGGTGGCAGCCACGGCGACTGCGCGATCCTCTACCGCAGCAACGCGCAGTCGCGCGCCTTCGAGGAAGCGTTGCTCGGCGAACAGGTGCCCTACCGCGTGTACGGCGGCGTGCGCTTCTTCGAGCGCGCCGAGATCAAGGACACGCTGGCCTACCTGCGCCTGATCGGCAACCGCGCCGACGACGCCGCCTTCGAGCGCGCGGTCAACACGCCGACCCGCGGCATCGGCGAGCGCACGCTGGACGAGGTGCGGCGGCGCGCGCGCGCCGACGGCGTGTCGCTCTGGGAGGCCTCGCAGCGCGTCTGCGGCAGCGGCTCGGGGCTGGCGGGGCGTGCGCGCAACGCGATCTGCGCCTTCCATTCGCTTATCGAGGCGGTGGGGTCCGAGGTCGCCGAGCTGCCGCTCAAGGACAAGATCGACCACGTGCTGTTGCGCTCCGGCCTGCGCGAGCACTACGTCAACGAATCCAAGGGCTCGCTGGACTCGCGCGTCGACAACCTCGACGAGCTGGTCTCGGTGGCGTCCCGCTTCGTGCACGGCGACGACGAGGAGTCCGCGGCGCTGGCCGAGCTGGTGGCGTTCCTCGCCTATGCCGCGCTGGAGGCGGGCGAGGGCCAGGCGCAGGCCAGCGAGGACGGCGTGCAGCTGATGACGCTGCACAGCGCCAAGGGCCTGGAGTTTCCGCTGGTGTTCCTGGCCGGCCTGGAGGAAGGCCTGTTCCCGAACAGCCGCACGGCGGAGGAGCCCGGGCGCCTGGAGGAGGAGCGCCGGCTGGCCTACGTGGGCATCACCCGCGCGCGCCAGAAGCTGGTGCTGAGCTACGCGGAAGCCCGGCGCCTGCATGGCCAGGACATGTTCGGCGTGCCATCGCGGTTCCTGCGCGAGATTCCCGCGGCGCTGCTGCACGAGGTGCGACCCAAGGCGCCGCCGTCACCCCGGTCGTATCCGCAG
>DATINB010000225.1:0-3092 GCA_035474775.1 Luteimonas sp. | reverse complement strand
CTTGGGTTTGGCCGAGGCGGTGCGGCCCATCGCGCCGATCAGGTTGTGCTGGAATTCGCGCCACAGGTCCAGGTTGCGCTCGGTCAGCTGGTTCATCATCGTCCACGGGGTCTGCCCGAGCACGTTGCCCATCTGCTGGCGGAACTGCTGCTGCTGCTCGAGGAAGGTCTGCATGGAGCGGTCGAGGTAGCTGCCCATGAAGCCCTGCAGCGAGTCGCCGTAGAAGCGGATGATCTGGCTCAGGAGCTGGGTCGACAGCATCGGCTGCCCGTCCTGCTCGTGTTCGGTGATGATCTGCAGCAGCACCTGGCGGGTGAGGTCGTCGCCGCTCTTGGCGTCGCGGACTTCGAAGGCCTCGCCGTCCACGATCAGCTGCCGCACGTCCTCGATGGTGATGTAGCTCGAGATTTCGGTGTCGTAGAGGCGGCGGTTCGGGTACTTCTTGATCACGCGGTGTGCGGTCATCTGCGAGGCTTCGGTGGTGCCGGCCCGCAGCATGGCGCAGTGCAGCAGGCCATGCAATACGCCGCGCTGGCCCGGCGCGCGGGGCGGCACGCGCGGGCTGCCGCCAGCCCGGGCTACTGGTCGTCGTCGGCGTCGCTGTCGAACTCGACCAGCGCGTCAAGGTCGAACGCGAGCGCCTCCACGGCCTCGCGCACCTTGCGCTCGGTCGCCTTGTTGGGCACTTCGATCTCGATGTCGTGCATGTCCGGGCCGCGCACGTCGTGCAGGCCGGCCGAGCTCGAATCGGCGTCGTCCATGTGCGGCATCATGTCGCCCACTTCCTCGACGTGTTCGATGCCCTCGAGGCTCTGCAGCAGGTTCATCACCGTGCGCGTGGTGTCGGAGCTGCCGGTGACGCGGATGCGAAGCATGGACATCGTCGTTCCTTGGTTGAAGGTGCGACGAGGCTAGGAAGCGCGCCGGAAACGCGGCGTGACGAACCGGGCGCTCAGGTCGCCGGCGGCACGCGCGTGGGCACCTGGATGTTGCAGAGGTCGATGTGCCCGGCAGGCTGCTTGTACCAGTCGTCGCGGCGGTTGCGCCGTGACTCCACCACCGCGTCGAACAGCGGCGTGTCGGTGCGCAGCACCTGCAGTGCGGTGCGCTCGGCGGTGGGTACGTCGCTGGCGAGGCGGATGCTGCGGATCGGTGCACGCTGTGCGGGCACGTCGTAGAAACCGAGCGCACCGGTGCCGCGGGGCAGCACGCTCAGCCACTCCATGCCCTGCAGCACGCGGCCGACCACGGTGATGTTGCGGTCCAGTTGGCGGGGCGATTGGCCGATCACCACGTACAGCTCGGTGCCGTTGCTGGAATCGGCGGCCATGTCGCGCCCCGCGCCCACGGTGCCGTAGCAATGCGCCAGCCAGGCCTGGCCCGTGGCAGGGTCACGCGCGGCCGCGAACCCGCCTGCAAAACCGGTCTGCGCGGCCCAGCCGTCGCGGTCGGGCAGGGCGTGCATGTCCAGGCCGGCGGATGGGCGCGCGAACTCGGCCGGCAGCTTCGCCTTGGCCGCACCGATCGGCCGGGGCGTGCCGCCCTCCTCGGTGATGTCGCCGAACTGGACCACGAAGTTGTCCTGCGACCGGTACAGCGTCAGGCCGTCCCAGAAGCGGCCCTGCGCGAGGGTCCGGATGTTGTCGACATGCGCCGGTGCGAAGGCGGGCGCCAGCTCGATGACCACACGGCCCGCGTCGAGGTCCATGTACAGCGTGTCGCGAGGATCGGGCGTGCGCCAGTCCGCGGGCTGCGATGCGTCCAGCAGCTCCTGCATCGTCTTCGGCCGGGTCGGCGCGTCGGCGCCATGCGCGCTGCTCGACAGGGCGGCTACCGACAGCGACAGCAGCGCGGCCAGGGTGCAGACGCGGATCTTGCTGGAAGGCTGCATGGCGGTTCCCGTGGATTGGTGCCCGATTGTGCCGCAGTGCCGGCGGCGGGTGAGGTCCCGACCGGGCGCGTCCTCGGCGCGGGCCGCCTTCCCATGACCTCCGGCACGTTCACTAGTGGCAGGACCACACTAGTCTGGACATCGACCTAGTGGAGCGTCATGGAAAACCACCCCGCAACCGACGTGCCCCTGCAGCTGCGCAAGTTCCAGAAGGAGCTTTCGGCCGGCACCGTCTCGCTGGCGCTGCTGGCCGTACTGGGCGCCGCGACGGAGCCCATGTACGGCTACCAGATCGCCAAGCAGCTCGAGCGCGTCGGCGAAGGCGTGCTCGCCGGCAAGCAGAGCGCGCTGTACCCCGTCCTGCGCAATCTCGAGGCAGGCGGCCTGCTGCAGAGCCATGTCGAGCCGTCGGTGGCCGGACCCCCGCGACGCTACTACCGCATCACCGAAGCAGGGCACGTGACCTTGCAGTCCTGGGCCGCCGCCTGGCGCGCCACCCGCGATTCAGTCGATACGGTCCTGGAGGGGATCTCCCGATGAACAACCCGCTGCCGGTCAACATTGCCGACTACCTGGACCACCTGCGTCGCTCGCTCGCCGGCGCCGACCCGTCGCTCGTGCAGGATGCGCTGTACGACGCCGAGGAGTACCTGCGCTCGGAGCTGGCCGAACACCCGGGGCGCTCGGAAGCGGAGGTCATTGCCGCCGTGGCCTCGAGCTACGGCGCGCCCGACGAAGTAGCGGGGATCTACCGCGAAACCGAGGCACGCGTGGAGACTGCATTGCGGACCCCGCCGCCGCGCACGCGGCGCTCGCCCCCGGGTCGGTTCTTCTCGATCATCGCCGACGCGCGCGCGTACGCCGCGCTCTTCTACATGCTGCTGGCGCTCGCAACCGGCGTGTTCTATTTCAGCTGGGTGGTGGTCGGCGTGTCGATGTCGCTCGGACTGTCGATGGTGGTCATCGGCATCCCCTTCGTGATCCTGTACTTCGGATCGGTGCGCATGCTGTCGCTGGTCGAGGGACGCCTGGTCGAGGTGATGCTGGGCGAGCGCATGCCGCGGCGGCCGCTGTACGTCAGCCGCGGCAAGCCGTGGCTGTCGCGGATCGGCGACATGTTCATGGACCCCCGCACCTGGACCGCGCAGCTCTACTTCCTGCTGATGCTGCCGTTGGGCATCACCTGGTTCGTGATCGCGGT
>DATINB010000224.1:0-2360 GCA_035474775.1 Luteimonas sp. | reverse complement strand
CGCGACCACCTACACGCTCGACCGCAAGGTGGGGCTGTTCGTCAACACGGTCACCTCGTTCACCAGCAAGCCGCTCGTCTACATCTGCTACGTGGGCCTGCTGATCTCCCTGGTCGCCGGCCTGGCCACGCTGTCGCTGGTGTTCCAGTGGCTGTTCCTGTCCAGGCCCAGCGACGGCTGGACCTCGGTGATGGCGTCGATCTGGTTGCTGGGCGGATGGATCATCCTGATCCTCGGCATCATCGGCATCTACCTGTCCAAGATGTTCTTGGAGATCAAGCAGCGCCCTTATACGATCGTCCGCCGTGTCCACGGTGCCCGTGTCGATGGTGAGTGACCTCCAGCAGATCCGTGCCGACCTGGCCAGCTTCCACCGCGAGACGCTGGCCGAATTCGGCGTCAGTCCACGTGGCGCCGGCTGGAACGGCGAGCGGGCACAGGCCACGCGCTTCGAGCAGCTGGCGAAGCTGATCCGCCACGACGGGGACTTCTCGCTCAACGACCTGGGCTGTGGCTACGGTGCGCTGCTCGACTACCTGCGCCCGCGCCACGGTGCGTTCCGGTACACCGGATACGACGTCTCGGACGCGATGATCGCCGCTGCCCGCGCCCGCCACGGCGGCGATGCGTCGGCCCGCTTCGTGCTGTCGGGCGACCCTGCGCCGGCCGACTACGGCATCGCCAGCGGGATCTTCAGCCTCCGCGTCGGGCGCAGCGACGACGAGTGGATGGCCTACGTGGAATCGGTGCTCGACGTGCTGGACCGCAGCAGCCGGCATGGGTTCGCGTTCAATTCGCTCACCCGGTACTCCGACGTGGACAGGATGCGCGACGACCTGTTCTACGCCGACCCCTGCGTGCTGTTCGACCTGTGCAAGCGGCGCTACTCGCGCAACGTGGCGCTCCTGCACGACTACGAGCTGTACGACTTCACGATCCTGGTCCGCAAGTCGCCGTGAGCGGCGGACGGGGTCGCCGTGCGCGGCCGCGTGCCGCAAGGCCCGACATGGCGCGCTGCGTCCGGGCGGTGGGGGAACGCGGGTGAACATCTGCCCGGCGTGCGCGGCACGCCATTCCGCCGACGACTTCCGCTGTCCCGCCTGCGGCTTCGACCCGCCGTGCGTGCGGGGGATCCCGCTGCTCGCACCGGCACTGGCGGCCGCGGTCAGCGGCTTCGATGCCGCCGAGTTCCAGGCGCTCGCCGCCGGGGAGGCCGGGCATTTCTGGTTCGAAGGTCGCAACGCCATCATCCTCGACCGGTTCCGGCGCTTCTTCCGCCCGGCACGCGACTACCTCGAGGTCGGTTGCGGCACCGGCTTCGTGCTGGCCGCGATCGCGCGCACGTTCCCCGACATGGCGGTGACGGCCAGCGAGGTGCTGGCGGACGGACTGGCCCACGCCGCACCACGCGCTCCGCGCGCGCGCCTGCTGCAGCTGGATGCGCGGGCGCTGCCCTTCGAGGCGGCATTCGACGTGATCGGCGCCTTCGACGTGCTCGAGCACATCGCGGAGGACGCGCTGGTGCTGTCGCAGATGCACCGCGCCCTGCGCCCCGGCGGCGGCGTACTGCTGGCGGTCCCGCAGCATCCGTGGCTGTGGAGCGCGCAGGACGAGATCGCCCGTCACGTGCGTCGCTACCGTCGCGACGAGCTCGAGCACAAGCTGCGCACGGCCGGCTTCGAGGTCCTGCACAGCACGTCGTTCATGACCCTGCTGTTGCCGCTGCTGTGGCTGTCGCGGACGCGCAGGGCCGCCGCGCGCGGTGCAGGCGATGCCCGCGCCGCGGCGGATGCCGAGTTGGCGCCGCCGGCCTGGATCAACGCGATCTGCGCGGCGGCACTCGCCGCGGAGCGCGTGGCGATCCGCGGCGGGTTGCGGCTGCCGCTGGGTGGCAGTCGCCTGGTCGTCGCGCGCAGGCTGGAGCCGGCATGATCCCCTTCAACCGTCCGTACATGACCGGCCGCGAGCTGGACAACATCCGCCAGGCGCACGCCAACATGCACCTGTCCGGCGACGGCCCGTTCACGCGCCGCTGCCATGCCCAGCTCGAGCGGATCACCGGCAGCGCCGGCGCGCTGCTCACGCACTCGTGCACCGCGGCGCTGGAAATGGCCGCATTGCTGTGCGGGTTGTCGGACGGCGACGAAGTGATCATGCCGTCGTACACGTTCGTGTCCACGGCCAACGCGTTCGTGCTGCGCGGCGCGGTTCCGGTCTTCGTGGACATCCGCGCCGACACCCTCAACATCGACGAGCAGCTGGTCGAGGCCGCGATCACCCCGCGCACCCGCGCGATCTGCGTCGTCCACTACGCGGGCGTCGGCTGCGAGATGGACACCCTCCTCGACATCGCCCGCCGC
>DATINB010000223.1:0-4276 GCA_035474775.1 Luteimonas sp. | reverse complement strand
CGGGCCTGCGCGACCAGCTGCAGCTGGCCATCGATGCGCCGGGTGGCCGCATCCACGCCATCACGCACCGCACCGAGCTGGCGCAACGAGGCCGTACTGCCGTGTTGCTGCAGCCACAGCCGCTGGCGCAGCATCTCCTGCAGCGCCCCGCGCACTGGATCGGCGCCATCCTCGGTCAGCGCCTCGATCTCGGCGCGGGCCAGGCGCAGCCGCGCTTCCAGTGCATCGGCGGCGTCCAGCACCGCCGCGAGCGCACGCAGGCGACGCCGCCGGTACCATCCGGCAAGCAGCAGCGCGACGGCAACCGTGGCGGTCGCCAGCAACAGGGTCTGCATCGGGTCCTGGCATCGCCACCGTGGGAGGGCCAGTCTGCCGGCCCCGCCGTGGGCCGGCAATGCATGCATGCAGGGTGTCCGCGGTGCCGCGGCGGTTTGACAGGCATGGGGTCGGGGCCTAACATTCCGCGGCTTATGTCCGCAGACGTGCCCGAAATCCTCGACGCCTGGCGCATGGTCACGGCCCGCCGCGGGTTCGAGGGCCACGTCCGGATGTCGTCGCTGGAGCGGCTCAGGGATTCGCTTGCGGATGCCGACGGCGACGTCGCCTTCGCACTCGACTTCGGGCGCGATGCGCTGCAGGTTGCCTACGTGGAAGTGCGGATCGAGGCGCAGCTGCCGCTGCAATGCCAGCGCACGCTGCAGCGGTTCCTGTTTCCGGTGAGCATCGTGCAACGGCTCGGGCTGCTGCAGGAGTCGGACGGCGAGTCCGCGGAAGCGGCGTTGCCGGAGGGCTACGAGGCGCTGGTGGTGCCTGCCGACGGCGAGCTGCACCCGCTGGACCTGGTGCAGGACGAGTTGATCCTGGCGATCCCGGTGGTCCCGGTGGCACCGGGGTCCGAGGTCGTGGAGCGGGACTGGCCGGTGACGGCCGATGAAGAATCACGCGCCAACCCGTTTTCGGCGTTGGCGGCACTGAAGAAAAACTGACCTTGTCGATCTCTTGCTGGAGCGTTTCCCATGGCTGTGCAGAAATCCCGCGTTTCACCCTCCCGTCGTGGCATGCGCCGCGCGCACGATTCGCTGACCGCGAAGCAGCTGGCCACGGATCCCACCACCGGTGAGACGCACCTGCGCCACCACGTCACCGCCGACGGCTACTACCGTGGCAAGCAGGTGATCATGCCGAAGTCGAAGGTCGTCGAGGAAGACTGATCCCAGACCGGCGCCGTCCGTCCGCGGTGCGGGCGGACACCCACGGGCCGCGTACGCGTGGCCCTTCCAGTCCTGGCATGTTCATTGCTCCTGGACCGAACCAAGGGCGACACTGGACATGACCGAGCCGGCCAACACCCCGACCAGCGTGCGGCCGCAGGCCCCGGGTTCGCGGATCTTCGCGCGCATCGCCGGCACCGGCAGCTACCTGCCCGACAGGGTGCTGACCAACGCGGAGCTGTCGACCTTCGTCGACACCAGCGACGAATGGATCGCGTCGCGCACCGGCATCCGCCAGCGCCATGTCGCGGCGGAGGGCCAGACCACCGGTGACCTCGCCTACCACGCCGCCGTCCGCGCGATGGAGGCCGCCGGGGTCGAGGCCACAGAGATCGACCTGATCGTCCTCGGCACCACCACGCCCGACATCGTGTTCCCGTCGACCGCCTGCCTCCTGCAGCACCGGCTGGGTGCGAACGGGTGTGCCGCATTCGATGTCAACGCCGCCTGTTCCGGATTCGTCTACGCGTTGTCGATCGCCGAGAAGTTCATCGTCTCGGGCGCTGCGCGCACGGCGCTGGTGGTCGGTGCGGAGACGCTGACGCGCATGGTCGACTGGAACGACCGCACCACCAGCGTGCTGTTCGGCGACGGCGCCGGCGCGGTGGTGCTCAAGGCCGACGACGAGACCGGCATCCTCAGCACCCACCTGCACGCCGACGGCGGCAAGAAGGAGCTGTTGTGGAACCCGGTCGGGGTGTCCACCGGCTTCAGCGAACACGAGAAGAACGCCGGCGTGCGCATCATCATGGCCGGCAGCGACGTCTTCAAGTACGCGGTGAAGGCACTCGATTCGGTCGTCGAGGAGACGCTCGCCGCGAGCGGCTACGACCGCCACGACATCGATTGGCTGATCCCGCACCAGGCCAACCTGCGCATCATCGAAGCCACGGCGAAGCGGCTCGACATGCCGATGGATCGCGTGGTGGTCACCGTCGATCGCCATGGCAACACGTCGGCAGGGTCGGTGCCGCTCGCGCTGGACGAAGCGGTGCGGTCGGGGCGCGTGCAGCGCGGCCAGCTGGTGCTGCTGGAAGCCTTCGGTGGCGGCTTCACCTGGGGCTCGGCACTGCTGCGCTACTGATCCGCGACACCGGGCGTCGCGGCGGGGCCACTCCGACGGCCACGCGCGCGACCCGCGCCACATACGCCGGAGTACAGACGGGCGCAGACGGCCGCCCGTATCATCCGCGCCTGCCCCGCCGATGGATGCCCGCGTGATCCCACCCGCCGAAGCCGATCCGTCGCTTGCCTTCGTGTTCCCCGGCCAGGGCTCGCAATCGCCGGGCATGCTGGCGGCCCTCGGGCTCCGCGATGTCGCCGTGGCGGAGGTGTTCGCCGAAGCGTCCGACGGCGCCGGCGTCGACCTGTGGGCGCTTTCGCAGGACCCGTCGGATGCACGCCTCGACCAGACCGAATTCACCCAGCCGGCCCTGCTGGCCGCCGGCGTCGCGGTCTGGCGCAGCTGGCGCGCGCATGGCGGCGCGCAGCCGGCCCTGTTCGCCGGCCATAGCCTGGGCGAGTACACCGCGCTCGTCGCCGCGGGGGCGCTGCCGCTGCGCGATGCCGCGCGCCTCGTGCGCCTGCGCGGCCAGCTGATGCAGGACGCGGCGCCCGCCGGGACCGGCGCCATGGCCGCGGTGATCGGCGCCGACGATGCCATCATCGCCGCGGCCTGCGAAGCCGCCACCGACATGCCGGGCATGGATGGCGTGGTGGTGCCGGCCAACTACAACGCGCCCGGCCAGGTGGTGATCGGCGGCCATGCCGAAGCCGTCGAGCGTGCCCTCGCACTGCTCGCGGAGCAGGGCGTGCGCAAGGTGGTCCGGCTTTCGGTGAGCGCGCCCTCGCACACGCCGCTGATGCGCGAGGCCGCCAATCGCCTGTCCACGGCAATGGCCGACCTCCCCTGGGCGATCCCCGACCGGCCGATCGTGCAGAACGCGGATGCCGAGGTGCATGTCGGCATCGCGTCGATCCGCGACGCACTGGTGCGCCAGCTCTACCTGCCGGTGCGCTGGACCGGTTGCATGCAGGCGATCGCCGACGCCGGCGCCACGCGCGTCGCCGAGTGCGGTCCCGGCAAGGTGCTCACCGGGCTGGCGCGACGGATCGACAAGTCGCTGGACGCACGTGCGGTCGGCACCCCCGAGGAGCTCGACCGGGCCATCGAAGACTGGAGGCAGCCATGAGCACGCACCCATTGCAGGGCGAGGTGGCGCTGGTCACCGGCGCCAGCCGCGGCATCGGCGCCGCCATCGCCGATCTCCTGGCGGCGCAGGGCGCCACCGTCATCGGCACCGCGACCTCGGACGGCGGGGCCACCGCCATCGGCACGCGGCTGGCTGCGCACGGCGGCCACGGTCGCCGGCTCGACGTCGGCGAGGCCGGCGCGATCGAAAGCCTGGTCGAAGAGGTCTCCCGGTCGGTGGGTCCGGTCTCGATCCTGGTCAACAACGCCGGCATCACCCGCGACAACCTGTTGATGCGGATGAAGGACGAAGACTGGCAGGCGGTGATCGACACCAACCTGACCAGCGTGTACCGCAGCTGCAAGGCCGTGATGCGCGGCATGATGAAGGCGCGCCACGGTCGCATCGTCAACATCGCCTCGGTGATCGGCGTCACCGGCAATGCCGGGCAGGCCAACTACGCGGCGGCCAAGGCCGGCGTGGCCGGCATGACCCGGGCGCTGGCGCGTGAGCTCGGCAGCCGCAACATCACCGTCAACTGTGTGGCGCCGGGCTTTATAGAAACCGACATGACCGCCGGCCTGCCGGAAGAGCAGCAGAAGGCCTTGCTGGGGCAAATTCCGCTGGGCCATCTGGGCAAGCCGCAGGACATCGCACATGCCGTGGCGTTTGTGGCCAGCCCGCAGGCCGGGTACATCACGGGGCAGGAATTGCACGTCAACGGCGGAATGTATATGTGAACTGGACCGGCAGGGCCGGGGGCAGCGTCGCCGATCATGAATAATGGGCGACGCGTGGCCACTGGGAGCTGCC
>DATINB010000222.1:0-8045 GCA_035474775.1 Luteimonas sp. | reverse complement strand
CGGGGCCGTGGGCCATCCATCGCCCACTCTCCGCGGACCCCACCGCCCGTCCCCTGTGCCGACCAGTTCGGCTTCGCTGTTGGAGCAAAGCCGGACCGCTCTTGATTGGCGGGGACTGAGGCGCTGCTGCGATGCCGCTGGAATGGCTGGGCAGGCTTTGAACGCTGGGCGTTAGCTGCCACGCTGTGTGCAGGTTCATCTGGGTTCGTTCGATGCTGCGCAGCGGATTGCGGTTGCTGTTGACGATCCTGTTGCCGGGCTGCTTGCTGGCCGGATGCGCGAGCCTGGATCCGCGCAGGGCGCACCCACCGCCTGCGAGAGGGCTGCAAGGCGTAGCTGGCGGGACGCACGACGTGGCGCGCGCGGCTGCCGCAGGCCGACCGGGACGGGCCTCGGTGCCCCGGGCGGCATCACCCCTGGTCGTGGGACTGGATGCTGCGCTGATGGAGCGTCTCTCGACTGCTGGCGCTGATGGCGACGCCGTGACTGGCCCGGGCTGCCGGTCGGTCCTGCTGCATGCGCTGCTCGACGCGCAGGGAGTCGTCGGAGAGACCCGTGGCGATATGCAGGACGAGGTTCGCTACGTGCTGGTTTCGACGAGCAGCGGACGCCGCGCGCTGTTTTCGCTTTCCGAGCTCGATACCGCGGCCCGCGCGGACGCGCCCCGGTTGCTGCTGCCTTGCACGACGGGCGGTGGCGCGCGTGATGCCACGCTCCGTCTGCGGGCCCCGGGCGACGCCACCGCGGCGCGGAATCTGGACGGGGTGCGCTCGATCGTGGTGGTGGTGGCGCCGTAACAGTCGCGCCCTGCTCCGTCAGGCCGGAACAGGGCGAAACGCCGAGGCACGCGGCCCCTGGCCGTACCAGGCCCCTGCCGCATCCGGAAGAAACGCCTGGCTCAGGGTGTCCGCATTGCCTGAGGGGCTGGCGGCGCTCGTGGCGCTGGTGGCACCGGTGGCGGCGGTGGCGCTGCCGCCGTCGGTGGTGGGGGCGGTGCTGCAGCCGCCGGGGTCGCCGGCGGCGCGGGCGGGGTTGGCATCACATCGGTAGCCGGCGACTTCGGCCTGTCGGGCGCGAAGTCGATCGGCACCTGCTGCCACGCCTCGACCGGCTCGCCGTCCTTGATCACCGGCGCGAGCGTCCAGGCGCGCGCCGCTTCCACCGAAACCGCATCGAAGACGCCCTTCGGCTCGGACTCGACGACGCGCACATCGCGCACCTGGCCATTGGTGCCCACCAGGACGTGCAGCAACACGCGGCCGTCCTGCCGCGCCGCCAGCGCAGCCGGCGGATAAGGCGGTGCTGGCGTGTGGATCGCCTCGCCTGTGCCCTGCACCGGGATGGGAACCGGGGACGCACCGCCGGCCGCCTGCAGCATGGCGACAGGTGCGACCTGCGGTGGGTGCGATTGCATCGGCGGCGACGCGGCACCCGCGCCCGGTTGCAGGGCCCAGGCCGCAAAACTGGTTGCGGTGAGCAGCATGGCTGTCGCGAGTCGGCCGCCGACACGGCGGGCACGACTGGGTGGGATGGCCTTCAACATGTGGATCCTCTCCTTGAGCGGTTGGCTGGACTGCCAATGGCAGCCGACCGGCAGTCCAGGGACGGCCAGCTGCGCTTTCAACATGGCGTCGGCGTAGGTCCGACGGGAACGGGGATGGCGGGAGAGCACCGCGGCGTCGCAGGCGAGCTCCTGGTCAAGCCGGAACATGGCTGCCGCGCCGCGCACGAGCGGGTTGAACCAGTGGATGCAGGCCAGCGCCGTGGCGAGCAGGTTCGCCGCGACGTCGCCGCGACGAACGTGGATGCGCTCGTGGGCCAGCACCAGCGCACGTTCCGCCTCCGGATAGCGCGACTCGAAATCGGCCGGCAGCACGATGCGTGGCCGCAGCACGCCGATGACGACCGGGCCCATGCTTGCCGTGGACACGAACAGGCCGCCGCCACGTGCCACGAGGGTGCCGAGCACGCGGCGGAAACGAAGCTGTGCCCGCCATACGGACGCGCCCGCGGCCAGCATCCCGGACAGCCAGAGCGCCAGCAACATGTCGCGCAGACCGTCCGGCATGGTCGATGGCACGACCATCGGGTGCAGCATGCGCGCCACACCGATCGTCACGGTGGGTTGGCCCGGGCTGGCAGCCGCAGCACCAAGGTCCAGCAACCCGACCGCGGGGCCCGGCAAGGCGAGCGCGAGCAGTGCCGCCGGCACGATCAGCCACAGCATGTACGCCACCCGGGCCCCGAAGGCATGACGCACCGGCAGGCGCAGGGCCATCACCAACAGCAACCCCAGGCTCAGCACCACGGCCTGGTGCAGCAGCCAGCCAAGCAACTCACTCGCCATCATCGATCTCCGCCACCAGCCGCTTCAGTTCGGCGATGTCGGCGGATGTGAGCCGTCCGCGCTCGCTGAAGTGGGCCACCAGTGGGGCGATGCGCCCACCGAACATGCGGTCCACGAAACCTTCGCTCTGCTGGGCCAGCCAGCCATCGCGACCGAGCACGGGTGAATACAGGTAGCGGCGGCCCTCGCGCGTGGCGCTGATCGCACCCTTGTTGAGCAGCCGGTTGAGGAGGGTCTTGATGGTGGGTTCCGCCCAGCCGGTCGGTCCGGCCAGCGCCGCCACCACGTCGTCCGCGCCGCGCGGGTGTCGGTTCCAGAGCACCTCCATCACCTGCGCCTCGGCATCGCTGATCGGCATGTCGATTACACCCGTAATTGATGGATCGATTACATCTGTAAACGAGTGCGGCTGTCAAGCACTACGGCAGGCGTTTTCCACGGGCTGTTCCACGGACCGGTTCAACGGCCACGTATCCTCGCCGGATGACCCAGTTCTTCGACTCCATCGAGCCGGCGCTCGATCTCCTGCTGTCGCGCATTCCCGGCCCGCTGCGGGTTGGTGCGCCGCTCGGCATCGGCAAGCCGCACCGTCTGCTCAATGCGTTGTACGCGCGCATGCAGCAGGCGCCCTCGCGCACGCTGAATCTCTACACCGCGCTCTCGCTCGATCCGCCATCGGGCGGCAGCGACCTGGAGCGGCGTTTCCTGTCGCCCCTGGTGGAACGCCTCTACGGGGCCGATTTTCCGCGCCTGGCGTACGTCGAGGCGCAACGCCACGACGCCCTGCCCGCCAACGTGGTGGTCGAAGAGTTCTACATGCAGTCCGGAGCCCTGCTGGGTTCGTCGCAGGCGCAACGCCGCTACGCCAGCCTCAATTACACGCACGTGGCCGAAGCACTGGCCGACCGTGGCGTGAACTGCATCGTGCAGAAGGTCGCGGCCAACGGCGATCGCAGCCGGCTGTCGCTCTCGTCGAACACCGACCTGACCTTCGACGCCGTGGACACCATCGTCGCGCGCGGGCTGCCACGCCCGTGCCTGGTCGCCGAGATCGATCCATGCCTGCCATGGCTGGGCGGCGGCGCCGAGGTCGACGCCACCTACTTCGACCTGGTCATCGATCCACCCGGGCCGTTTCCGGCGCTGTTCGCATTGCCGCGGCAACCGGTCGCGACCGGCGACCATGCCATCGGGCTGTACGCCAGCACGCTGGTCCGCGATGGCGGCACCCTGCAGATCGGCATCGGCGCACTGGCCGATGCGCTCTGCCACGCGCTGGCGCTACGCCATACCGACAACGCGTGCTATCGCCGGCTGATCGACGCCCTCGACCCCGCGCTGTCCACGCATCCCGCGGTGCTGGCGAGCGGCGGGCTGGATCCGTTCGCGGAAGGCCTGTACGGCTGCAGCGAGATGATCAACGAAGGCTTCAGGCGGCTGGTCGAAGTGGGCGTGCTGCGCCGCAAGGTGGTCGACAAGAAGGCGCTGATGCAGCGGCTGGCGGACGGAACGTCCAGCGAACGCGACCAGGACCTGCTGGCACGCGACGGCGAGTTCCTGCATGGCGCCTTCTACCTCGGCTCGCCGGACTTCTACGAATGGCTGCGCACGCTGGACGACGACACGCGTCGCGGCATCGGCATGAAGCGCGTCAGCGAGGTCAACCAGCTGTACGGATCCGACGAAGGCCTGGAACGCCTGCAGCGCCGTGACGCACGCTTCTTCAACAGCTGCATGATGGCCACCGCGCTGGGTGCGGCGGTGTCCGATGCACTCGACGACGGACGCGTGGTGTCCGGCGTGGGTGGGCAGTACAACTTCGTGGCGATGGCGCACGCCCTGCCGGACGCGCGCTCGGTGCTGCTGCTGCGTGCAACCCGCGACGTCGGCGGCAGGCCCGCGTCGAACGTGCGCTGGACCTACGGCCACACGACCATCCCGCGGCACCTGCGCGACGTTTACATCAGCGAGTACGGCATCGCCGACGTGCGCGGCAGGACCGACGAGGACTGCGTGGTGGCGATGGCCGGCATCGCCGCGGCGGGCTTCCAGGCGCCCCTGCTCGACGCCGCCAGGGCCGCCGGGAAGCTGGCGACCGCGTTCGTGGCCCCCGCGGCCTGGGCACGCAACACGCCGGCCGAGCTCGAACGGCGGCTGGCACCGTTCCGGAGCGATGGCACGTTGCCGGACTACCCGCTGGGCAGCGACTTCAGCGACGTCGAACAGCGGCTGGCGAAGGCCCTGGGCTGGCTGAAGTCGAACACCGGAACCCGCGGCGCGAAGGTGCGGACCGTACTGGGTGCGCTGCGCGTGGCCCGCGAGGCCAGCCATGCGTCCGCGCTGCAACGCATGGGGCTCGACGCGCCGCGCGGCATCGGCCAGCAGCTGTCGGCACGGCTGATCCGGCTGGCGCTCGCGCGGACCGCGGCCTGATCGCTCTCAGCGCCCGGGAATCAGCCGCTCCGCTTCCAGACGTGCGAAGAGTTCGATGAACGCATCGGGCGTGGACTGGTAACCCGTGAAGCCGGCACTGCGGCTCTTGCCCATGTCGGCCAGCACCTCCATCGGCCTGCCGAGGTCGGCATCGGTATGCCACCACGAGGCCAGCTGGTCGATGTCCGCTTCGCGCAGTCCGTGGCGCGCCGCGATTTCCCGCCACGACGCCGCGGCCCGGGTCATGCGCGGCTCCAGCGGACGCGTCACCTCGTCATAGTCCGCGGCCTCGATGCCGAAGTACGCCGCCAGCCTCGGCCACAACCACTTCCAGCGGAACACGTCGCCGTTGACCACGTTGAAATCCTGGTTGCGCGCGGCGTCATTGGTGGATGCCCACGCAAGATGCTGCGCCAGCAGGCGCGCATCGGTCACGTCGGTCAGGCCGTGCCACTGCGCCGGCGACCCGGGAAACACGAACGGCTGCCCGGTCTCGCGGCACAGCGTGGCGTAGACGGCCAGGGTCACGCCCATGTTCATCGCGTTGCCGACCGCGAAGCCGATGATGGTGTGCGGACGATGCACGCTCCAGCCGAAGCCGTGGCGGGCGGCGGCCTCGAACAGGGCGTCTTCCTGCGCGTAGTAGAAGTTGTCCACCGGCTGCCGGCCCTGCTCCTCGCGGAACGGCGTCACCGGCACCGCTCCGGTGGCATAGGCCTCGAACGGGCCGAGGTAATGCTTGAGGCCGGTGACCAGCGCCGCATGGCCACCGGCAAGGCGCGGGCCCACGGCGTCCAGCAGGTTGCGCACGATGGCGCCATTGACGCGGATGTTCGCCTGTTCGTTGGCCTGGCGGGCCCAGGCAGTGATGAACACCCGGTCGAGACCGACGTCGGCGAGCGCCGCGCGCAGGCCGTCGCCATCAGTGAGGTCCGCGACGACCGCGCGGCAGCCATCGGGGACCGGTGTACGCCCACGCGACAGGCCCGTGACCTGCCAGCCCAGATCCAGCAGGTGCGCGACCAGGGCGCTGCCGATGACGCCGCTGGCGCCGACGATGAGTGCCTTGTGTGGCATGGGAGGGGCGCGGGTCAGCGCAGCGCGAGGGCCGCCTCGACCACCTTCTCCACGGTGAACCCGAAGTGCGGCATCAGCGCCTCGATCGGCCCGCTGGCGCCGAAGGTGTCGATGCCGATGACGGCGCCGTCCAGGCCGACGTACTTGCGCCAGAAGTCGGTGACGCCGGCCTCGACCGCCACCCGCTTGCGGCAGGCGCGCGGCAGCACGGCTTCACGGTAGTCGGCCGGCTGGCGGTCGAAGACCGTGGTCGACGGCATCGACACCACGCGTGCGCCACCGCCCAGCTGCTCCGCGGCCTGCATCGCAAGCCCGACCTCGGAGCCGGTGGCGATCAGGATGATGTCCGGCGTGCCCTCGCTGTCCTTCAGCACGTAGCCCCCGCGGGCGATGTCGGCCACCTGCGCGGCGTCGCGCGGCTGGTGCGGCAACGCCTGGCGCGAGAACACCAGGCAGCTGGGCCCGTCCTTGCGCTCGATCGCGCAGCGCCACGACACCGCCGACTCCACCGCGTCGCACCCGCGCCAGACGTCGTTGCGCGGGATCATGCGCAGCGAGGCCAGGTGCTCGATCGGCTGGTGGGTGGGGCCGTCCTCGCCCAGGCCGATGGAATCATGCGTGTAGACGTGGATCGCATGTGCGTGCATCAGCGCGCTCATGCGCACCGCGTTGCGCGCGTAGTCGCTGAACACCAGGAAGGTGGCGTCGAACGGAATGAACCCGCCATGCAGCGCAAGGCCGTTGCTGATCGCGGTCATCGCGAACTCGCGCACGCCGTAGTACACGTAGTTGGCATCGGCGTCCTCGCTCAGCACCGACTTGCTGGCCTTCCACAACGTCAGGTTGGAGTGCGCGAGGTCGGCGGAGCCGCCGATCAGCTCCGGCAACAGCGGGGCAAACGCCTCGATCGCCATCTGCGAAGCCTTGCGCGACGCGATGCTGGGGCCGTCCCCCTGCAGCTTGGCGATGTAGGCATCGGCCGCCGCGGCGAATCCGTCCGGCAGGTCGGAGTGCGAACGGCGCGACAGCTCGTCTGCCTGCTCCGGGTAGCGCGCGGCGTAGCCGTCGTACAGCGTGTTCCACTGGTCCTCGCGCACCAGGCCGGCGTTGTTGGCACGCCAGCCGTCGTAGATCTCCTGCGGCAGGTCGAAGGCCTCGTGGTTCCAGGACAGCCCGGTGCGGGTCAGCAGGATCTCTTCGGCGCCGAGCGGCGCGCCATGTGCAGACTCCTTGCCGGCGCGGTTGGGCGAGCCGTGGCCGATCACAGTGCGGCAGCAGACCAGCGTCGGCTTGTCCTCGTTCTTCAGCGCGGTTTCGATGGCGGCCTTGATCGCGGCCGCGTCGTGCCCGTCGACACCGCGCACCACGTGCCAGCCGTACGCCTCGAAGCGCGCCGGGGTGTCGTCGGTGAACCAGCCGGCGGTGTTGCCGTCGATGGAGATGCGGTTGTCGTCCCAGAACGCCACCAGCTTGCCCAGGCCCCAGGTGCCGGCCAGCGACGCGGCCTCGTGCGAGATGCCTTCCATCATGCAACCGTCGCCCATGAACACCCAGGTGCGGTGGTCGACGACCTGGAACTCGGGCCGGTTGTAGCGCTGCGCGAGCAGGCGCTCGGCCAGCGCCAGCCCCACCGCGTTCGCGAAGCCCTGCCCCAGCGGCCCGGTGGTGGTCTCCACGCCCGGGGTCATGAAGTTCTCCGGATGCCCCGGTGTCTTCGAATCCAGCTGGCGGAACCTGCGCAGGTCGTCCATCGACAGGTCGTAGCCGGACAGGTGCAGCAGCGCGTACTGCAGCATCGAGCCGTGGCCGTTGGACAGGATGAAGCGGTCGCGGTTGAACCACTTCGGGTTGTTGGGGCTGTGGTGCAGGTAGTCGTTCCACAGCACCTCGGCGATGTCGGCCATGCCCATCGGCATGCCGGGGTGGCCGGAGTTGGCGGCCTGCACGGCGTCGATGGCGAGGAAGCGGATGGCGTTGGCGAGGTCGCGGCGGGTCGGCGTGGTCATCGGTTCGGGCTCTCGTGTGCGCGGCGACGCCGCTGCCCGTGGGGCTACGGGCGGCGT
The DNA here is from genome assembly GCA_035474775.1 of Luteimonas sp. Classification (GTDB taxonomy): domain Bacteria; phylum Pseudomonadota; class Gammaproteobacteria; order Xanthomonadales; family Xanthomonadaceae; genus Luteimonas. Next base: position 125 of record DATINB010000222.1, on the reverse strand, counting down.
CATTGTCCCATCCGTTGCGACGGGTGTCGCGACTGCCCTGGGGCGACCACAGCCGACCCCTCGATCCCTGGGCGCGTCAGGCCCCGGGCGCGACCGCTGCGTCCGGCCCCGGATCCTCGGCACCG
>DATINB010000221.1:0-7115 GCA_035474775.1 Luteimonas sp. | reverse complement strand
CGAACAGGCGCCCTCCCCAGCCTCCGTTCTGGTGCGACGCCAGCAGGTACAGGCGCTTGAGCTCGCCGTCGCCGGGGCGCACGTCCCGATGCGGGAGACCGCAGGGACCGGCCGCGGCGTGCCCGACCGCCTCGCCGTCGTCCTCCAGCAGCCAGACCGCATAGTCCGGGTGCGCGAGGATCGTGCGCTGGCGGTCTTCCGCATAGGCTTCGGCGATGAACGCCCGCAGATCCTCCGGCGGGTACAGCGGGCCGAAGGCTTCGGTGAACGTGCGCGCCGACAGGCGCGACAGGGTCGCGGCGTCGTCGGGGCCGGCGCGGCGGATCGAGGGCGGCATGTGTGCGGTGGACGCGCTTGCCGGTCGCGCCGTCAGGCCGACGGCGGCCGGGCGCGGATGGCCACGTGCACGTCCGCCAGCTGCGCATCGGGGACCGGCGAGGGCGCCCCCGTCATCAGGCACTGGCCGCCGGTGGTCTTGGGGAACGCGATGACGTCGCGGATGGAGTCGGTACCCGCCATCAGCGCGGCGATGCGGTCGATGCCGAAGGCGATGCCGCCATGTGGTGGCGCGCCGAACCGCAACGCGTCCAGCAGGAAACCGAACTTCGCCTGCGCCTCCTCGGCGCCGATGCCGAGCAGCCCGAACACCGCCGACTGCATCGACGCCCGGTGGATGCGGATCGATCCGCCGCCGATCTCGTTGCCGTTCAACACCATGTCGTAGCCGCGCGACACCGCGGTCCTCGCGTTCGCGCGGAGGTCCGCCTCGTCGTCCACCGCGGGCGCGGTGAACGGATGGTGCAGGGCGACGTAGCGCTGGCCCTCGGCGTCCCATTCGAACATCGGGAAGTCGGTCACCCACAGCGGCGCCCAGCCCTCCGCGACCAGGCCGAAGTCCTTGCCCGCCTTCAGGCGCACCGCGCCCATGAAGTCGCTGACCGTGGCGTACGCGCCCGCGCCGAAGAACACCAGGTCGCCGCTGCCGGCGCCCACCGCCTCCACCAGCGCGGCGAAGGCAGGCGCGTCGAAGAACTTCTGGATCGGCGAGCTGACCTCGCCGGCGTCGGAAATCTTGATGTAGGCCAGCCCCTTGGCGCCGTACTTGCCCGCGTGCGCCGCGTACTCGTCGACCTGCTTGCGGCTGAGCGACGCGCCACCGGGAACGCGCAACGCGGCGACACGGCCGCCGTCGTCGTTCGCGGGACCTGTGAACACGGCGAACTGGCTGTCCTTGACCAGCTCCGCCACGTCCACCAGCTCCAGCGCGATGCGCAGGTCGGGCTTGTCGGAGCCGTAGCGGCGCATCGCCTCGGCGTAGGTCATGCGCGGGAACTCCGCGGCCAGGTCGACGTCGACGACCTCGCGGAACACGTCGCGGATCATCGCCTCGACCAGGTCCTGCACGTCGCGCTCGGACACCCAGGCGAATTCCATGTCCAGCTGGGTGAATTCCAGCTGGCGGTCGGCGCGCAGCGCCTCGTCACGGAAGCAGCGCGCGACCTGGTAGTAGCGGTCGAAGCCCGCCATCATCAGGATCTGCTTGAACAGCTGCGGCGACTGCGGCAACGCGTAGAACTCGCCCGGGTGCATGCGCGCCGGCACCAGGAAGTCGCGCGCGCCTTCCGGCGTGGCCTTGGTGAGGATCGGCGTCTCGATGTCCTGGAAGCCACGCGCGTCGAGCCAATGCCGCAGCGCGCTGACCAGCTTCGTGCGCGTGCGCATCCGCTTCTGCATGAGCGGGCTGCGCAGGTCGAGGTAGCGGTACTCGAGGCGGATGTCCTCGCCCGGGTTCTCGTGGTGGTGGAACGGCAGCGGCTCGGCCCGGTTGAGCACTTCCAGCTGCGTGGCCACCACTTCCACCTGTCCGGTGGCCAGCTTGTCGTTGACGCTCTGGCGCCGGCGCACCACGCCGGTGATGCGCAGGCAGTCCTCGTAATGCAGGTGCTGGGCGGCCGCGACCACGGCGGCATTGGCCGCGCCGGCACCGAACGCCGGGTCGTCGGTGGGCTCGGCCACCACCTGCACGATGCCCTCGTGGTCGCGCAGGTCGACGAAGCAGAGGCCTCCCATGTTGCGGGCGACATCGGCCCAGCCACACAGGGTCACGGTCTGGCCGATCAGGGTCTCGTCGACCAGGCCGCAGAAATGGGTACGCATGGACACTCCGGAGGCAGGCGCCGTGGCGCGCGACGAACGCAGCCGGCGTGCTGCCGGTGCCCGCACAGTTTAGCGGCAGGCCGCGGCAGCGGCCGACGCACGAACCGCCGCATGGTGCGCCAGCGGCGTCGGCAGGGCGGCGTTGCCGCCGACCGGGTCGGCTCAGCCGGGCTTCGGTGCCGGCTTCGGTGCATTCGCCGGCGCGCGCTCGCTCTTTGCGGGCGCGGCCTTTGCAGGGGTCGACTCGGGCTTCGCCTTCGGCGTATCGCCCGTGGCCTTGTCGGCCGGCTTGTCCCCGGCGGGCTTGTCGCCACCGCCGTCCTTTGCGCCGCCATCGCCCTTCTCGACCAGGTTGCGCTTCTTGTCGCCATCCTTCTTGAAGTCGGTCTCGTACCAGCCACTGCCCGCCAGCCGGAACGACGGCGCGGTGAGCTGGCGCTTCACGCCGCCGACCTCGCCGCACTCGGGGCAGGTTTCGGGATCGGGGTCGGCGAGCCGTTGCAGGCGGTCGAAATCATGGCCGCAGCGATCGCAGCGGTAGGCGTAGATGGGCATCGGGGCGAAACTCCAGTGGCTGCGCGCATTCTGGGGCCAGCGGGCCGAGGATCAAGCAGCGATGCGTCCACAGCCGTGCGTCAGCCGTCGGCGCCCCATGACGCGGCCGGCGCCTGTGTGGTCATGCGGCATCGGTCTCGTAGAGCGCCAGCAACTCGGCTTCGGCCGTGGCCAGCTCGCCGCGGACCCGCTGTTGCGTGGCGGCCTGCTCGCGGGCGGTGGCGCCGTCGCCGGCATAGGCGGCGGGTTCGGCAAGGGCGTGTTCGAGTGCGGCCAGCGCCGATTCCAGTTCGGCGACCCGCGCCTCGGCCTTGGCGAGCTTGTGCGGGTTGACCTTGCCGCGCGCGACCTTGGCCAGCACCACCGGGGCCGTCACGGTCTTGAACACCGGCGCCTTGCCGTCGCCGGCGTTGGGCCGCGCGCGCAACCAGGCCGCGTACTCGTCGAGGTCGCCGTCGAACGGCACCACCTCGCCCTCGGCCACCCGCCAGTAGGTCTCGCTGACCAGGCCGATCAGATGCCGGTCATGCGACACCAGCACGATCGCGCCGGTGAATTCGGTGAGCGCCTCGGCGAGTGCCTCGCGCATCTCCAGGTCGAGATGGTTGGTGGGTTCGTCCAGGAGCAGCACGTTGGGCTGCAGCCAGGCGATCAGCGCCAGCGCCAGCCGCGCGCGCTCGCCGCCGCTGAAGCCGTCGATGCTTTCGAAGGCACGGTCGCCCGGGAAGCTCCACTTGCCCAGGAAGTTGCGGAAGTCCTGCAGCGAGGCATTGGGCGACAGCTCGCGCAGGTGGTCGATCGGCGAGGTGCCGGCGACCAGCGACTCCACCGTATGCTGCGCGAAGTAGCCGATGCGCAGGTCCGGGTGCGCGTAGCGCTCGCCCTCCAGCAGCGCGAGCTCGCCGACCAGCGACTTCACCAGCGTCGACTTGCCGGCACCGTTCGGACCCAGCAGGCCGATGCGGTCGCCGGCCTCCAGGCCGAAGCCGACGTCGTGCAGGATCAGCAACGGTCCATGTGCGATCGGCGCCGCGGTGGCATCGCCGCCGTCCTCGCCCTGCGCGGTCGAGGGCGCGTCGTGGCCGCTGGCCGCGTAGCCGAGGCCGGCATGGTTGAGGCGCATCAGCGCATGCGGCAGCTTGACCGGCTGCGGGAAGTCGATCCGCACCTCGCGCTCGGCACGGACCGCCTCGGTGCCGGCCATCTTGGCCAGCCGCTTGACCCGCGACTGCGCCTGCTTGGCCTTGGCCGCGCTGGCGCTGAAGCGGTCGATGAAGCTCTGCAGGTGCGCGCGCTCGGCCTGCGCCTTTTCATGGGTGATCTGCTGCAGGCGTAGCTGCTCGGAGCGCTGGCGCTCGAACGCCGTGTAGTCGCCGGTGTACAGCTTGGCCTTGCCGCCGTGCAGGTGCAGCGTGTGCGTGGTGACGTTGTCCAGGAACTCGCGGTCGTGCGAGATCAGCAACAGCGTGCCCGGGTACTTGAGCAGCCACTGCTCCAGCCACAGCACGGCGTCGAGGTCGAGATGGTTGGTGGGCTCGTCGAGCAGCAGCAGGTCGGACGGCGACATCAGCGCACGGGCCAGGTTGAGGCGCACGCGCCAGCCACCCGAGAACGTCGCCACGGCCCGCTGGTGGGTATCGGCCGGGAAGCCCAGGCCATGCAGCAGCTTGCCGGCGCGCGCCGCGCCATCGTAGCCGCCCACTTCCTCGAGGCGATGATGGGCTTCGGCGACGGCTTCCCAGTCCTCCGCGGCCAGCGCGTCGGACTCGGCCTTGAGCGCCGAGGCCACCACCGCATCGCCACCCAGCACGAAGTCGATGGCCGGATCCGGCAGTGACGGCATCTCCTGGGCGATGCTGGCCACGCGCACGCGATGGCCCATGTCGAGGTCACCGCGGTCGGCCTCCACCTCGCCGCGCACCGCGGCGAACAGGCTCGACTTGCCGGTGCCGTTGCGGCCCACCACGCCCACCCGCCAGCCTGCGTGCAGGGTCAGGTCGACGTCGGACAACAGCAGGCGCTCGCCACGGCGGAGGGCGAAATTCTTGAAAGCGATCATGCCGCCATTCTACCGGACCCCGGGCAGTCCATCGCTTCATCCGGATAAAGCGGTGGACTCGATTGTTGCAGCCGTGTTAAAGCTGGTCCCGCGACTTCCCCACGACCACCCCGGAGCCCCCATGCGCCGCAATCCGCTCAGCCTCGCCCTCATCGCCGCGCTCGCCTCCGCTCCCCTCCTGGCCCAGGAAACGCCGGCACCGGCACGCGACCCCAACACGCTCGACACGCTGATCGTCACCGGCACCCGCGTTGCTGACCGCACGGTCGCCGAGTCCAGCTCCCCGATCGACATCATCACACCCGAGATCCTGGAATCGACCGGCACCGCCGAGCTGGCCACCGCGCTGTCCCGCGCCCTGCCCTCGCTCAACTTCCCGCGGCCGGCGATCAGCGATGGCACCGATGCGGTGCGCCCGGCCCAGCTGCGCGGCCTCTCGCCCGATCAGGTGCTGGTGCTGGTCAACGGCAAGCGCCGGCACAGCACCGCGCTGGTCAACCTCAACGGGACCCAGGGGCGCGGGTCGTCGCCGGTGGATCTCAACGCGATCCCGATCGCCGCCATCGAGCGCGTCGAGGTGCTGCGCGACGGCGCGTCGGCGCAGTACGGCTCCGACGCCATCGCCGGCGTGATCAACATCGTGCTCAAGGGCGGTGGCGACGGCGGCAGCATCGCCGGCCGCTACGGCAAGCACAGTGCCGGCGACGGCGAGGCCTACCAGCTGTCGGGCGACGCCGGCTTCGGTTTCGCCGGGGACGGCTTCGTCCGGCTCTCCGGCCAGGCGCTGCACAACGACCAGACCGACCGCGCGCGTCCCTACATCGGCACCCCGTCGGCCACCTCGCCACCGTTGGGACAGGTGGTGCAGCGCCAGGGCGATCCGGAGATCGACCAGGGCGCCGTCGGCTTCAACGCCGGCTTCTCGCCGGCCGAGGGCATCAGCTTCTATTCGTTCGGCACCGCCAGCCGGCGCGATGCGCTGTCGAACGGTTTCTTCCGTCCGGCCGGCGACACCCGCAACATCCGGGCGATCTATCCCGATGGCTTCCTCCCGCAGATCCGCAACATCGCCGAGGACCGCGCCGCCGTGGTCGGCCTGAAGGGCTATACCGCCGGCGGCATCAACATCGACTTCAGCTACAACTACGGCAACAGCGAGCTCAGCTTCGACATCGAGAACACGCTCAACCGCAGCCTCGGGCCCACCAGCCCGACGCAGTTCTATGCCGGCGCGCTGGAAGTGACCCAGCACGTGGTCAACCTCGACCTCAACAAGGCCGTGGACGTGGGCTTCCTGGACTATCCGATCACCTTCGCGCTGGGCGCCGAGTGGCGCGGCGAGGAGTTCGAGCAGTTCGCCGGAGAGCCGGGCTCGTACATCAACGGCGGCGCCCTGCTCAACGGCGCGCCGACGGCCTCCGGTGCACAGGTCTTCCCGGGCTTCCGGCCCAGCGACGCGCGCGCCTTCGACCGCCACAGCTATTCCGTCTATGCCGACGTGGAGGCCGACGTCAGCGAGCAGCTGTCGCTGGGTGTCGCCGCGCGCAGCGAGCGCTACAGCGACTTCGGCAGCACGACCTCCGGCAAGCTCTCGGCGCGGTTCGCGTTCACCGACGCGGTGGCGTTGCGCGGCACGGCGTCCACCGGCTTCCGGGCACCGTCGCTGCAGCAGCAGTTCTTCCAGTCCACCTCCACCAACTTCATCAGCGTGCCGGGCGTGGGCACGGTGCCGTTCGACATCCGCACCTTCCGCGTCAACGACCCGGCGGCGATCGCGCTGGGCGCCGAGCCACTGGAAGCGGAGGAGTCGACCAATTACAGCCTCGGCCTGGTTCTGCAGCCGCTCGACAACCTGTACGTGACCGTGGACGCCTACCGGATCGAGATCGAGGACCGCGTCGCGCTGTCGGAGAACCTGACCTCGACCGCCGTGCGCAACTACCTCAATGCCAATGGCTTCCCCGACGTCGGCGGCGGCCGTTACTTCACCAATGCCATCGACACCACCACCGACGGCATCGACCTGATCGCGACCTATGGCTTCGACCTGGCCAGCGGCCGCCTGGCGGTGACCGGCGGCTACAACTACAACAAGACCGAGATCGATCGCGTGGCCCCCAACCCGCCGTCGCTGGTGGCCATCGATCCGGCCGCGGTGCGCATCGGCCGCACCGAGATCGGCCGCATCACCGAGGGATCGCCGCGCGACAAGGTCTTCCTCGGCGGCACCTGGACGGGTGGCAACTGGAGCTTCAGCGCCAACGGCACGCGTTACGGGGAGTTCTCGGTATTCGGCGCCACCACCGCGCTCGACCAGACCTTCGACCCCGAATGGACCCTGGAC
>DATINB010000220.1:0-2011 GCA_035474775.1 Luteimonas sp. | reverse complement strand
TATCCCGACCATCCGGACCACCCCAGCGGCCCCAGTGCCGAAACCGGCATCTTCCTGATCGCCGGCGGCCTGTGCCCGACCTGCGGCGGTTCGCTCGACGGGGCCGGGTCAAGCGCCCGCTTCGACGCCCCCGAAGGCGTCGCCCTCGCCCCCGACGGCAACCTGTATGTCGCCGAGAAGAACAGTGGGACGATCCGCAAGGTGTCGGCCCAGGGTGTCGCCACCACCCTCGCCGGCAGCGTGGGTGCGGTAGGCAGCAGCGACGGCGCGGGAACCGGCGCCCGCTTCAATGCACCGACCCGGATCGAGGCCGACAAGGACGGCAACCTGTATGTGACGGACACGGGAAATTCGACGATCCGCAGGATCACCGCGGCCGGCGCCGTAACCACCCTCGCCGGTGCGGCCGGCCAGTGCGGCAGCCTCGATGGCGATGCGCGCAACGCCCGCTTCTGCCTGCCCCAGGGCATTGCGGTGGACCGCCAGGGCGTCCTGTACGTGGCCGACACGATGAACCACACGATCCGGCGCATCGACCGTGCGAACGTGGTGACCACGATCGCCGGGGTGGCGGGTTCCTGCGGCAGCACCGATGGACGCGGAAGCGCGGCGCGCTTTTGCGAGCCGCAGGACATCGAGGTCGACTCCGCCGGTTACGTGTACGTGGCCGATACCGCCAATTCGACGATCCGCGAGATCGCGCCCAACGGAGAGGTGCGCACCATCGCGGGCGCGGCGGGACAATGCGGCAGCACCGACGCCACAGCCGGCAATGCGCGCCTGTGCCGCGCCGCCGGACTCGCGCTCGACGGCAGCGGCAACATGTTCGTGGCCGACACCGGCAACGGCACGATCCGCCGCATCAACATGTCGAACGCGGTCAGCACCGTCGCCGGGGTGCCGGGCAGCCAGAACAACGTGCTCGGGCCGCTGCCCGGCGGCCTGAATGCACCGCGCGGCATTGCCGCGCTCAGCGCGGGCAAGCTGGCGGTGACCGCGCAGAATCTGCTGCTGAAAGTGGTGCCGCGCTAGCTCTTAATCCGGGTCTTGATCCGGACGGACGGGAGTCGCAGCGAGGTCCCCCACCACCGTATTCCACGGCCGCACGTGGAAGGCGCGCACCAGGCCATTGATTACGTAAGGATCGGTGGCCGCAAACATCTGGGGCGTTTGCGGCGTGTCGCAGCTGAACACCAGCAGGGCGCGGTCGGCGGGGTCGCCCAGGGCGCCGGCAAGCACGAGCTCGCCGCGCTCCTGCGCCTCCCAGGCCAGCTTCAGGTGGGCATTGCGAAATTCGGCGCGGCGCTCCAGGTAATCGGGCGCGAGGTCATAGGTCAGCAGGAAGTGCACGGGAATTCCTTCATTGTTGGACTTGCAAGAGAATCCGACCATGTTACCCGATGCCGCCAGGGTGCACGCCACGCCCTCATTTTGCCTGCGGCTCTCCGTCCTGTAGCGAAAAGCACACTCTCCCGACGACCAAGAATCATGCTGCGATGCATGGCGACATACCGCACAGAACAAGTTGTATCGACGAGGTAGACTGTTCCCATGAACACATCAAGCAAAAAAATGGCGGCTGGGATGGCGGGCTTCGCCAGCGTGTTGTGGCTGGGGCTTACCGCTGCGGTGGCGGCCAACCAGCGCCGGCTGGTGTTCAATCCGACCGTCGTCCCCGAAGTGACCAGTCCGCGCAGCAGCGGCCATCGCACGCGTCCGATCGTGCTGCGCGCAAAAGACGGCACCCGCCTGTGCGGCTGGCTGATGACGCCGCGCACGCCCGGTCCGCATCCGGCCGTGCTGTATTTCGGCGGCCGCTCGGAAGAAGTGTCCTGGGTCGTGCGCGACGCCGGCAGCCTGTTCCCCAACATGACGGTGCTGGCCCTGAATTACCGCGGCTACGGCAATTCGCACGGCATGCCCGACGAAACGCTGCTGGTCGAAGACGGCTGCACGCTGTTCGACTGGCTCGCCGCCCTCGGCCAGGTCGACGGACGCCGCATCGCCGTCG
>DATINB010000219.1:0-2868 GCA_035474775.1 Luteimonas sp. | reverse complement strand
GGGAAGACCCTGTTCGCGTTCGCCACCAACGCCGGCGCGGGCGCACGGCACCGCAACGTGCAGCTGTCGCGCTCCACGGACGGGCGTACGTGGACACCGCCCGCGGATGCGATGCCGATGACTCCCGCGTGGGCCCATGCCGCGGACGCCAGCATCTGGGCCCCGGAGGCGATGCGGTTCGGCGACCGCTATGTCCTGTACTTCAGCGCCCGGCATGCCACGCGCCGGCGTGCGGATGGGCGCACGCTCTGCATCGGCGCCGCGGTGGCCGTCCGGCCCGAGGGTCCGTATGTGCCGCAGCCGGTACCGCTGACCTGTGGCGGGACACACGGGGTCATCGATGCCAGCCCGTTCGCGGACGGCGATACGCGCTGGCTGTACTACAAGACCGACGGCAACTGCTGCGGGGTGGACACCGTCTTCATGGTGCAGCAGCTGGCAGCCGACGGGCTTTCCTTGCTGGGCGACGGCAGCGCCATCGCGGGAATGGCAGCCGACCAGCCATGGGAGGGCCGCGTGATCGAGGCACCGCAGATGCACGCCGAAGCGGGCCGCTACTGGCTGTTCTACGCTGCCAACGACTACGGCGGTGGCGACTACGCGATCGGGTATGCGGCCTGCGACGGGCCACGCGGCCCGTGTCGCGACGCCGCCGAGAACCCCCTGTTGCGAGGCGGGCTCCGCAGTGGGCATGTGGTCGGTCCCGGCCACCAGGGCCTGTTCCGGCACGACGGCGGGACCTGGATCGCCTACCACGGGTGGCGCGGCGGTGGCCCGGGCCGACCGCGCTATCGGGCGCTGTACGTCGATCGCGTGGACTGGACGTCGGGTCGGCCAGTGGTTCAGCCGCGCTAGGCGACCCGGGGCACCGCTTGCAGGCCGCCATCGCGGCCAGCGCCCGCGCGCCGTGAACCCGGCCTTGCGCCGGCGTTGCCTACACTTCGCGCCGGCGACCCGGCGATGCCGCGCCTGCCTCCGGATTGCCCCCATCCCCCAGCCAGGATCCTGCGCATGCCGCACCTCCGGTCGCCTCGCGGCGCCGTCCCCGGTCTCGTCACGCTCGCGTTCGGGATGCTCGCGTGCCCCCTGGCGGCGCTGGGCCAGGACGCCGGCAGCGGGCCCGACGGCGCGACCGCGCTCGACCGCGTGGTGGTCACCGCCACCCGCAGCGCGCGCGATGCGTTCGAGGTGCCGGCCTCGATCGACCGCGTCGAGGTCGACGATGCACTGCGGCTGGGCGCCAGCGTGGCCGAGTTGCTCGGCGGCGTACCCGGCGTGGTGGCCCGTGACCGGCAGAACTATGCCCAGGACACGCAGATCTCGATCCGTGGGTTCGGCGCGCGCTCGACGTTCGGCATCCGCGGGGTGCGCCTGTACACCGACGGCATCCCGGCGAGCCAGCCCGATGGGCAGGGACAGGTATCGCATTTCAACCTGGCCACCGCGTCCCACGTCGAGGTGCTGCGCGGGCCGTTTTCCGCGCTCTACGGCAACGCATCCGGCGGCGTGGTGCAGCTGTTCACGGCGGACGGCGAGGGGCCTGGCCAGGCGCGCCTGGCGGTGGTCGGCGGCAGCGACGGGAACCTGCGCGCGGACGCAGGGCTGCGCGGCGGCGATGACGGCTTCGCCTACACCATCGGCTACAGCGGCTTCCGCACCGACGGCAACCGCGAACATTCGCGTGCCGAGCGCCAGTCGCTGAATGCCAAGCTGGGTTACGCCCTGGCCGGGAGCGGCAGGCTCACCCTGGTGGGCAACCTGCTGGCACAGCCGTTCACCCAGGACCCGCTGGGCATCACCCGCGCACAGTTCGACGAAGACCCGGGGCAGACCACCGAGGTGGCGCTGCTTTACGACACGCGCAAGCGCGTGCAGCAGGGCCAGGCCGGCGCGATCCTGGAGCAGCCGCTCGGCAACGGTGACGTGCTGCGCGCGATGGCCTACGGCGGCTCGCGGGACGTGGTGCAGTTCCTCGCGATTCCGGCGTCCGCGCAGGCCAGCCCGACCCATGCCGGGGGTGTCGTCGACCTGTCCAGCGGCTACGGCGGGACCGACCTGCGCTGGACGCGCGCGACGACGTGGCTCGGGCGCCCGCTGGAAGTCAGTGCCGGTGTCGCCTTCGACACGCTGCGGCAGCTGCGTCGCGGCTACGAGAACTTCGTCGGCAGCGCGCTGGGCGTGCGTGGACGCCTGCGCCGCGACGAGGTCAACCGCATCGAGAGCTTCGACCAGTATGCGCAGGCCGACTGGCGCCTCGCGGAAGCCTGGAACCTGTTCGCCGGGGCGCGCCACAGCCGGGTGACGCTGCGCTCGGATGACCGCTTCGTCACTACCAGCAATCCCGACGACAGCGGCGACGTCGCCTACCAGGACACCACCCCCGTCGCCGGCGTGCTGTTCCGTGCGTCGCCCGCGCTGCACCTCTACGCGTCCTATGGCCGCAGCTTCGAGACGCCCACCTTCGCCGAGGCGGGCTACCGCGCCGACCGCGGCGCCGGCCTGGCCCTGGACCTGCAGCCGGTGACCAGTGACAACGCCGAAGTCGGGGCCAAGTGGCGCGGCGACGCAGTGCAGGCCGAACTCGCGCTGTTCGCGACCACGAGCGACGACGAACTGGCCGTCGCCACCAGCAGCGGCGGGCGCACCACCTACCGCAACGTGGGCAGTTCACGCCGGCGCGGCGGTGAGTTCTCGCTGCGCTGGGACGCCACCGACTCGCTGGCGGTTTCCACCGCCTACAGCCACCTGGATGCGCGTTTCACGTCCGCGTTCCTGGGCTGCAGCGCGCGCTGCACGGCACCGGACACGCCGATCGCGGCGGGCACGCGGATCCCCGGCGTGCCCCGCGACAACGCGTCGCTCGAGCTC
>DATINB010000218.1:0-2509 GCA_035474775.1 Luteimonas sp. | reverse complement strand
ACCGGCGATTACCTGTCGGCAGCAGACGCGCTGCGGGCCGGACTGGTCACCCAGGTCGTCGCGCACGACGACCTGCTGCCCACTGCGCGACAGGTGGCGGCGTCGATCGTCGGCAACAACCAGCGCGCGGTGCGGGCGCTGCTGGACTCCTACCACCGCATCGACGAGTCGCAGACCAACGCCGTCCTGTGGATCGAGGCGGACTCGGCGCGCCGCTGGATGGCGACCGCCACCGGCGACGACATCGCCGCCAACCGGGCCGCGGTGTTCGAGCGGGGCCGCGCCCAGGTGCGCTGATCGCCGACGGTCAGCGCGTACCCGGCACCAGCCAGCGGCCGGACAGGGCGCGCCAGCCGACGAAGACCAGTCGCAGCACCATGAACGTGCTCAGCCCCGCCCAGATGCCGAGCAGTCCCCAGCCGAAGGCCAACGACAGCCAGATCAGCGGCAGGAAGCCCAGCAGCGCCGCGGCCAGGGTGGCGTTGCGCATGAACGTGGCGTCCCCGGCGCCGAGCAGCACGCCGTCGATCGCGAACACGATGCCCGCGATCGGCAGCTGCGCCACCAGGAACCACCACGGCACCGCGATCTCGTCGAGCACCGACTGGTCGCCGGTGAACACGCCCGGCAGCACCGACGCGCCTGCGGCGAACACTCCCGCCAGCGCCGCGGCGGCCGCCGTCGAGAACACCGTCACCCGCCACGCCACCGACTTGGCGTGCGCCAGGTGGCCGGCGCCGAGGGCGGCGCCGACCAGCGACTGCGCCGCAATGGCCAGCGAATCCAGCACCAGCGCAAGGAAACTCCACAGCTGCAGCACCACCTGGTGGGCGGCCACCGCGGCGGCGCCGAACCGGGCGGCCACCGCGCCTGCGGACACGAAGCACGCCTGGAACGCCAGCGTGCGCAGCACCAGGTCCCGGCCCATCACCACCTGTGCGCGCAGCACCGCCGGCGCAGGCCGCAGCGCGACGCGCTCCACCAGCAGCGCCCACACGAACAGCAGCGCGGCGATCCACTGGCCGACGACATTGGCGATCGCCGAGCCCGGCAGGCCCAGCCGCGGCGCGCCGAGCAGGCCGTAGACCAGCACCGGGCACAGCACCGCCGACACGGCGAAGCCGAACACCACGTAGCGCAGCGGCCGCATGGTGTCCTGCACGCCGCGCATCCAGCCGTTACCCGCCGCGGCAATCAGGATGGCGGGCACCGCGAGGCTCGCGATGCGCACCCACGGCAGGGCGGCCTCGGCGACCTCGCCGCCACCCGACAGTGCGGACACCAGCGGCACCGCCGCGACCTGCACCGCGGCCACGATCGCCGTGCCGATGGCCAGCGCCAGCCAGGTGGCCTGCACGCCCTCGCCGACCGCAGCGGTGCGGTCACCGGCCCCGAAGTAGCGCGCCGACCGGGCCGTCGTGCCGTAGGACAGGAATGTCAGCTGGGAGCTGAGAACGCCCATGATCAGCGCGCCGATGGCCAGGCCGGCGAGGCTGACCGCGCCGAGGCGGCCGATGACGGCCAGGTCGAACAGCAGGTAGACCGGCTCGGCGGCCAACACGCCCAGCGCCGGGAACGCCAGCGCGGCGATGCGCCGGGAGGTTACCGGTTCCGGCCGTGCCGCGACCGGCTCGGGCAGGGCCCCGCTGACGTCGTCAGCCAAGGGCGGAATGCAGCGCCGCGACCACGTCGTCGGCGGATCCGATGGCCGAGTAGCCGGCCGCCAGCCGGTGTCCGCCGCCACCGAACGAACTGGCCACCGTGGCGAGGTCGAAGGACTTGGCGCGCATCGACACCGACCAGTGCAGCGGTTCGATCTCCTTGAACACCGCCGCCACCTCCGCCTGCGCGGTGGTGCGCACGATGTCGACGATGCTCTCCACCTCTTCGGGCCGCGCGGTGGACCATTCGTCGTGTGCCACAACGGCATACACCAGTCCGCGGCCGCCCGCGGCGTCGGGCACCAGGCGCGCCGACGCCAGCACCCGCGACAGCATCGGCAGCCACGCGAACGGATGGGTGTCCAGCAGCGTGCGGCTGATCGCGGCGTTGTCGACGCCGAGCTCGACCAGCCGGGCCGCCAGCCGGTGCGCGCGGGCACTGGCCCACCGGAACGACCCGGTGTCGGTGGTCAGCCCCGCGTACAGGCAGTGCGCCACCCCGGCGTCGATCGGCTTGCCCCAGGCGTCGAGCAGTTCGGCGACCAGCATGGTGGTCGAGTCCGCCGACGGATCGACGTAGTTGGCGCTGCCGAACAGCTGATTGGAGGCGTGGTGGTCGATCACCAGCACGTCGCGGTCGGGATCGGCGTCGAAATCGGCCAGGTCGCGCAGCGCACCCAGGCGGTTCACACTCGGGATGTCGACCGTGACCACCAGGTCGGCGTCGCGCCGCATCGCGTCCGGTTGCACCAGCAGGTGCCCGCCGGGCAGCGACTGCAGCGATTCGGGCAGGTCCTCGGGAGCGGCGAAGCTGACCTGCACGGCCTTGCCCGCCTGTTCGAGGATCA
>DATINB010000217.1:0-1548 GCA_035474775.1 Luteimonas sp. | reverse complement strand
TGGGGAGCCGGGTTTCGTAGGGTGGGCTCTTGAGCCCACGCGGTCGTGCAGTGATGATTCGCACAGGTCGGGCACATGTTTCGACCTGCATACGCCGCACCGCGTGCGCTCGAGAGCGCACCCTACGCCGATCAAACGCCGCGGGCGCCCGGCACCCGATCAATAATGCGGCGGCCTGTCGTTGGTCGGGTTCTGCCCGGCTTCCTGCAAGCCGCGCAGGTGCTCGGCCAGCTTCTGCACCATCGCTTCCAGCTGGTCGATGCGGCGCGCCTGCTGGTACACGGTCGTGTTCAGCGAGTCGACCAGGTCTTCCTGCTGCGCAAGCTTGATTTCGATATCGACAAAACGGTCTTCGTGTTCCACGGCGGTTCCCTGCTCAGTGCTGATGAATTAAGTGCCGGCATTATGACATCAGCTTGCCGGCGTCCGGCTTCGGCGTCGCCAGCAAGGCCTTCAGGCTCGCCAGCCGGTCCTTCGGGGTGATCACTTCCGATTCCATCGGCGCCGCAATGCCCTCGTCCAGCGCCATCTCCTTGATGAAGCGCGACGGGTCGCAATGCACCAGTTCGCCGGCGCGCTTCCTCTTCTTGCACCAGGTGACCTGCAGCGTGCGCTGGGCGCGCGTGATCCCCACGTACATCAGGCGCCGTTCTTCCTGGATGCGCGCCGCGATCTTCTCGATCGGGTCGTCCGGATCGCCCTTGTGCGGCAGGATGCCCTCTTCCACGCCGACCAGGTACACGTGCGGATACTCCAGTCCTTTCGACGCGTGCAGGGTCGACATGCGCACCGCGTCCTGCTCCTCGTCCTGGCCCTCCAGCATCGACATCAGCGCCACCATTTGCGTCAGCTCGAGCAGGTTCTTCTCTTCGCCCGTGCCGTCGCGGCCGCCGTTGCCGCGCTCCTTGAGCCAGTTGGTGAACTCCATCACGTTCTGCCATTTCGCCTGGGCCGCGCGGTCGTCGAAATTCTCATACAGGTAGTGCTCGTAGTTCATCTCCTTCATCATGTCATCCAACACCTCGGCCGCGTTCTCGCCGCTGCCGGAGGGTCCCGGACGGCTGGCGCGCGACTCGAGCTCGTTGATGAAGTGGCAGAAGTCGCGCAGCGGATGCAGCTGGCGGTCCGCCAGCTTGCCCTCGATGCCGCCTTTCAGGGCAGCTTCGAACAGGGAGCAATTCCACTGCTTCGAGAATTCGCCCAGCACTTCCAGGGTCGCCATGCCGACGCCGCGTTTCGGGGTCGTGACGGCGCGGATGAAGGCCGGGTCGTCGCCTTCGTTGGCGATCAGGCGCAGGTAGGCAATGATGTCCTTGATCTCGGCCTTGTCGAAAAAGCTCTGGCCGCCGGAAATCGTGTACGGGATGCGCTCCTTGCGCAGCGCCTGCTCGATGATGCGCGCCTGGTGGTTGCCGCGGTAGAGGATCGCGAAATCGGACCACTTGTTCTTGCGCTGGAAGTGGTCGGACGAAATCATCATCGCGACCTGGTCGGCTTCCTGCTCGTCGCTCTGCATGCCGAGCACCTTGATCGGCTCGCCGAGCCCGT
>DATINB010000216.1:0-2332 GCA_035474775.1 Luteimonas sp. | reverse complement strand
TGCAGCTGGTTCCGCAAGGGCAACGCGCTGTACGCCCAGAGCCCGGAGTCGCGTCCGCTGGAGGTCCCGCCGGACCTCGACCGCCCGGACACGTCGGGCGCCATGCAGATGCCTGCCGCGTCGGGGAGCGCGTCGGCACCGCGCCAGGCATCCGCTCCGGCGTCATCCGCCGCAGCTTCAGCCACCGCCAGCCCGACCGGGTTCACCGTGGCCGGCGAACGCGACGTCGTCTTCGACCGCGTGGGCGGCGTGCTGTCTTCGACTGCAGGCGTCACCGTCGTGAGCAAGGCGCAGATCCTGGGCACCTACGACATCGACTACGAAGGCAGCAAGTTCCTGGTCCGCGTGAGTACCGGCAATGGCGGCACGTACGTGTCCGCCGTGGATCCGCGCGGCCTGCCCGCGGCGGGCGATGGCGCGGTCAAGCTGATGGCCAGCCTGCGCAGCGCGCTCGGCGGCTGAGCGCTCAGCGCTCTAGCAGCGGCAGCTTGTCCGGCACGCCTTCCCATTGCTTGGCGTCCGGCGCGCCGTCCTTGCGCGTGGTGATCACCGGCCAGGCCTTCGCCAGCTCGGCATTGAGCTTCACGAACGCCTCCTGGCCGGCCGGCACGTCGTCCTCGGGATAGATGGCGTTGATCGGGCATTCCGGCTCGCACAGGGTGCAGTCGATGCACTCGTCCGGATCGATGACCAGGAAGTTCGGCCCTTCGTGGAAACAGTCCACCGGGCACACCTCGACGCAGTCGGTGTACTTGCACTTGATGCAGTTCTCGGTGACCACGAATGGCATGGCGCGCGGATCCTTCCCGTTGGGCTGTGGCGATTCTAAGCGAGGCACCGCGGCCGCAACGACGAAGCCCGGCATCTGCCGGGCTTCGCGAATGCGTCGTCGACGCTGGCCGGCGCTCGCGCGCGGGCGTGGATATGGTGCTCCCTACGGGATTCGAACCCGTGTTTTAGCCTTGAGAGGGCCACGTCCTGGGCCTCTAGACGAAGGGAGCGTTGTGTTGCCCTGGGGCAACGCCGGTTGGACGACCGGCCCGCGCGGATGCCGTGGCAGCTGCGCGGCTTGCTAGTATAACAACGAAGCGGATGCCGGAGCGGGCACTCCCACGAGACTTTTTTCGCCGATGCCGACCGACCCCAGTTCCACTCCCATCAGCCTGCGGATCATTCCGCGCGACCAGCACCCGATCTCGCGCAAGGGCATCAGTCCCAATGCGCTGCGGGTGCTGTACCGGCTGCGGGAGGGCGGGCACGAAGGGTATCTCGTCGGCGGCGCCGTTCGCGACCTGCTGGTCGGTGGCCATCCCAAGGATTTCGACGTCGCCACCTCGGCCACGCCGGACGAGGTCAAGCACCTGTTCCGGAACTGCCGGCTGATCGGGCGCCGGTTCCGCCTCGCGCACGTGGTGTTCGGCCGCGAGATCATCGAGGTCGCGACCTTCCGCGCCAACGTGGACGACGGCAGCGGCGACCGTGAACTCCATGAAGGTGGTCGGCTGCTGCGCGACAACGTGTACGGCACGATCGAGGACGACGCGGTGCGCCGCGACTTCACCGCCAACGCGCTGTACTACACGGTGGACGACTTCTCGGTGCGCGATTACGTCGGCGGCTACGAGGACGTGGAAAACCGGGTGCTGAAGCTCATCGGCGATCCCGAGTTCCGCTATCGCGAGGATCCCGTGCGCATGCTGCGCGCGGTCCGGCTGGCCGCCAAGCTGGATTTCCGGATCGACGAGGCCACCGCGGCGCCGATCCCGGCGCTGGCACCGCTGCTCTCGGAAGCGGCACCGGCGCGTCTGTTCGAAGAATGCCTGAAGATGTTCCTGTCCGGCCATGCCGTGGCCAGCTTCGAGCGCCTCGAGTCGCACGGCCTGCTGAAGTCGTTGTTCCCCGAAAGCGCGGCGGCGCTGGCGGCCAACCGCAGCGGCGCGCTGCGCCGCATGCTGATGGAAGGGCTTCGTGGCACCGACGCCCGGGTGGTCGCCGACGAGCCGGTGTCGCCCGCGTTCCTGTTCGCCCTGCTGCTGTGGCCGGCGTACTGCCGCGCGCTGATGGCCCTGCAGGCGCAGGGCGTGCAGGCCGCGGAAGCGCAGCGCCGCGCCGCCGATCGCGTGACCCTGCACCAGTTGTCGATGATCGCCCTCCCACGTCGCTTCTCGCTGCCGATGCAGGAGATCTGGCTGTTGCAGACGCGCTTCGGCCAGCGGCAGCGCAAGCGGGTGGTGCGCACTCTCGCGCATCCGCGGTTCCGTGCCGCATTCGACTTCCTCATGCTGCGCGAGCATGCGTCCCCGGAACACGCCGAGGACATCGCGTTCTGGCA
>DATINB010000215.1:0-1508 GCA_035474775.1 Luteimonas sp. | reverse complement strand
GGCCGGCTGCGGCAGCTCCAGCATCATCAGGGCGCCACCGACCTCCTCGAGGAGCCGCGGCACTTCCACGAGCTCGGCGTGGTCCCAGTTGGTCTCCACGAAGGCGACGAAGGCCTGGCGCGCGTCGGCGAAATTGGCGATCGCCTCGCGGACCACCACCTCGAGGACCTTGTGCGCCTCGCTCGCGAACAGGTCGTCCTGTTCGGCGCCGTCCTCGTCGCCGGTCCCCAGCCGCGCCACCTGGTCGTCGAGCGACGCGTCGACGTACAGCAGTGCGCCGGCGACATCGAGCAACGCCCCCTCGTCGGCCGGGCGGTCGCCGCGGACGATCGCATCCATCGCATCGCGCTGCTGCTGCACCACCGTGCGCGCCACGCCCAGGCCCAGCATCCCGAGCGTATCGGCGACGCGTCCCAGCGACTCCACTTCCGGCCGCAGGCGACCGAGATCCGTTTCGCCGGTGCGCAGGTGCAGGTCGAGCGCATCCTTGACGCGCAGCAGGTCCTCCTTGACCGCGGCCGAGACCGTATCGAGCAGGGCACGGTTGCGTCCGGTCAGGCTGCCCTGCGCATGGCTGATCTCGGTCTCGGTCGGCAGCTGCGCGTCGAGGTCGAAGATCTGCCGCAATTCCTGCAGCAGCGGATGGTCCGAATCGCTGTGCGCCACGTGATACAGGAGCTGACGGGTCGGCTCCAGCGCCGCCTCGGCACGCGGCATGCCGAAGCCGTCGTCCTCGAACATGCGCCGGGACTCGCGCTCCACGCTGGCGAACGCCTGGCGCAGCCCGCTCTGGTCGGACAACGCGCCGTCCTGCATCGCCGCGGCGACCGAAGTGGCCACCCACAGCATGCGCCGCCCCGGCTCCTGCTGGGCATGCGCCACCAACGCCTCGAGCGCGGGCACGAACGCGGCAGGGTCGGCGGGCGACCCGCCTTCCGGCCAGGCCGCCATCGCGTCGCGCAGCTGGGCCAGGTGCGGAGCGGGGCCCGAACCGCGGGCCTCGCCCGGTCCCGTCGAGGCCGGCACATCGATCGGCAGCGGCCGCTCGAGATCCGGCGCGAACAGCACGCTCTCGCTGAGACCGCCCTCACCTCGCGCGGCGCGCAGCTCGTTGAGCAGCGGCAGCAGCACGATCGGGATGTCCTTGTGCCCGCTCTGCAGGCGCTCCAGGTAGTCCGGCAGCAGCACCACGCCCCGCATCAGCACCGCGCAGGCGGTATCCCGGTCGGTGGTCTGGTTGTGCTGCAGCGCCTGCGCCAGCCGCTCCATCTCCTCGGCGACCATCGCCGGCGCGTACAGCTCGACCATGCGCAGGGTGCCCTGCACCTGGTGCAGGTAGCTGGCGCAGAAGCGCATCCGCGTGCTGTCGGTGGGGTCGTCGGCGAAGCCCTCGATCTCCATCCGCGCCTGGCGCAGGGTCTCGTCGAGTTCCGGCTTGTTCCAACCCAGCGTGGTGAAGTCGATCGCGTCGCGCAGGGCGCTCATCGCTTGCCTCCGGAAGACACGGA
>DATINB010000214.1:0-1770 GCA_035474775.1 Luteimonas sp. | reverse complement strand
CGTGCCACCTTGCCGTCGATGCTGGACAGCACGTAGGCCCCGAGGACGCCGCCGATGACGCCCGGGATCGCCAGCCGCCGGAACAGCGCCCAGTCGACGTTGTCGTGCAGGATGTGGCTGAGGCCCGATGCCCCGGTGGTGAAGGCCTCGACGAGGTGGACGCTGGCCGAGGCACGCGCGGGCGGGATGCCCAGCACGCTCACCAGCAGCGTGTTGGTGATCACCCCGAATGCCATGCCCAGCGCGCCGTCGACCAGCTGGGCCAGGAACCCGATGAAGATGAACGGAATGATGGCCTGGATCTGGTCAGGCGTCAGGTCCGGCAAGGGGAACATCGAGCACGCTCCGGTGGCACGGACATCGTGCCCGCGCTCCGGTATCGCATACGCCGGTGCAAGACGCATCTGCCGCGTGCGGCCGACTCCGGGGACCGGGCGAGTGCGGCTGCGCGCGTCGCCTGTCGGCATCCTCCCCCGGGGGCGTGGTCCCGCGTCGCGCGATTCGCAGCTAGAGTGTGGCGTCACCTCCCAGGGCCCGTGCCATGAACCAGCCACGCCGCGTCGAGAATCTGCAGACCGACAAGGGCAAGGTGCCGGTGTATGCCACGGGCATCATCGAGCAGCCGTGGGATGGCTACAGCGACGACGACCATGCCACCTGGGCCACGCTGTACGCGCGCCAGCGCGAGGTGCTGGCCGGGCGCGCCAGCCGCGAGTTCCTGGAGGCGCAGGACGCGATGGGCATGACGCCGGACCGCATCCCGAAATTCAGCGAACTCAATACCGTGCTCGAGGCGGCGACCGGCTGGACGCTGATGGGCGTCGAGGGTCTGCTCCCCGAGCTGGACTTCTTCGACCACCTGGCCAACCGCCGCTTTCCGGTGACCTGGTGGATCCGCCGCCCCGACCAGATCGACTACATCGAGGAGCCGGACCTGTTCCACGACCTGTTCGGCCACGTGCCGCTGCTGATGAACCCGGTGTTCGGCGATTACATGGCGGCCTACGGCCGCGGCGGCGTCAAGGCGCACGGGATCGGCGCAAACGCGCTGCAGAACCTCACCCGGCTGTACTGGTACACGGTGGAGTTCGGGCTGATCCGCCAGGACGACGGCCTGCGCATCTACGGCAGCGGCATCGTGTCGTCCAAGGGCGAGTCGATCCACGCTCTGGAAAGCGATGCGCCCAACCGCATCGGCTTCGACCTCGAGCGCATCATGCGCACGCGTTACCGCATCGACGACTTCCAGAAGACTTATTTCGTCATCGACAGCTTCGACCAGCTGATCCAGGCCACCGAGCCCGATTTCACGCCGATCTATGCACGGCTGGCGGAGCTGGAGTCGGTCCCGGCAGGCAGCGTGCTGGACACCGACACCGTGCACACGCGCGGCAGCGGCGTTGGCTGGGCCAGCGACGGCGACGTCTGAGCAGGCGGCGACACGCCCGGCACCGGCGACCGCACGCATGCCGTGCCGGAGGCGATCAGCCTGCAGGTGATCCGGGCCCGCGCGGGGCCTGAATCGTCGCGCGAAACCGGCGACAATCGCGGTCCCGCCGCCCGCCGCCCGCCACCATGTCGACGATCTCCCTGACCCGCCACCTGATCGAGGAGGAGCGTGCCGGCAACGTCACCGCCGACCTCCGCCTGCTGCTGGAAGTGGCCGCGCGCGCCTGCAAGAGCATCTCGGTGGCGGTCGGCAAGGGCGCGCTGGGCGGCGTGCTCGGCGAGGCGGTGGCCGCCGCCGGCGAGGACAACCTCAACGTGCAG
>DATINB010000213.1:0-2536 GCA_035474775.1 Luteimonas sp. | reverse complement strand
TCGCCTCCAGCGCTTCCTCGTTGGTCGAGGGTTGTCCGGAGGGCGTCTTCACCATCACCGGCAGTTTCAGCTCGTCGAACAGCAGCGCGCACAGCTGCTTCGGCGAATCCAGGTTGAAGCTGCGCCCGGCCAGTTCGGTGGCGCGCTGCTGCAGCGCGAGCATGCGCTGGCCCAGGTCCCGGCTCTGGCGGCGCAGCTCGTCGGCATCGACCAGCACGCCATTGGCCTCGATCCGCGCCAGCACCGGCACCAGCGGCATCTCGATGCCGCGGTAGACCGCCAGCAGCGCCGGTTCCGCCTCCAGCTTCGGCGCGAACAGCGCGTGCAGGCGCAGCGCCACGTCGGCGTCCTCGGCGGCGTAACGGGTGGCATCCTCGACCGCCACCTGCGACAGCGCGATCTGCTTGCTGCCCTTGCCGGCGACATCGACGTACTTGACGGTGTCGTAGCCGAGGTGGCGCCTGGCGAGCGAATCGATGTCGTGGCGGCTGGCGGTGGCGTTCAGCACGAAGCTCTCCAGCATGGTGTCCTCGGCATAGCCCCGGACCTCGATGCCGTGCCGCCGCAGGACGTGCAGGTCGTACTTGCCGTGCTGGCCGATCTTCCGCTTGCCCGGATCCGCGAACAGCGGCCGCAGCGCCTCCAGCACCGCACCGCGGTCGAGTTGCGCCGGTGAACCGGGATACTCGTGCAGGAACGGGATGTAGGCCGCCTCGCGCGGCGCCACGGCGAGGCCCAGGCCCACCAGCGACGCCTGCATCGGGTCCAGCGCGTCGGTCGCGGTGACGAACGCGAACCCGTCGGCGGCCTGGAGCCGAGCGATCCAGTCGGCCAGCGTCGCGGCATCGAGCACCGTCACGTACTCGCCTGCGACCGACAGCGCCGCGTCCGGTGCATCCGCGGGGGCCTGGGCACCCCGGCCGGCACCGGTCGCGGCGCCTGCGGTGCCCGCCCGGCCACCACCCGGCACGCCGCCATCGAGATCCTTCAGTGCCTGCGTGAACCCGTACCGCGCATACAGCGTGCGCAGGGTCGCGTCGGCGTGTTCGCGCAGCACCAGCGATTGCGCATTGCCGTCCAGCGGCACATCGGTCTTGATGGTGGCCAGTGCACGGTTCAGGGGCAGCCGCTCCAGCGCGCCGCGCAGGTTGTCGCCGATCTTGCCCTTGATGGCCGCCGCGTTGGCGATCACGCCATCCAGCGTGCCGTACTCGGCCAACCACTTGGCGGCCGTCTTCGGGCCGCACTTCTCGACGCCCGGAATGTTGTCGACGCTGTCGCCCATCAGCGCCAGCAGGTCGACGATCTGGTCCGGCCGCACGCCGAACTTGTCGATCACCGCGGCCTGGGAGTCCAGCCGGCTGCCGCTCATGGTGTTGACCAGCACGATGCTGCCGCCACCGTCCTCCCCATGCACCAGCTGCGCGAAATCCTTGTCGCCGGTGGAGATGGTGACGTCGATCCCCTCGGCCGCGGCCTGCACGGCCAGCGTGCCGATGACATCGTCGGCCTCCACGCCGGCGATGCGCAGGATCGGCATGCCCAGTGCCTCGACGATCTCGCACATCGGCTGCATCTGCGCGCGCAGTTCGGCGGGCATCGGCGGGCGGTTGGCCTTGTAGTCCGCGTAGAGGTCGTCGCGGAAGGTCTTCCCCGGCGCATCGACCACGAACGCCACGTACTCGGGGCGCTCCTTCAGCGTCGAGCGCAGCATGTTGACCACGCCGAACAGCGCGCCGGTGGGCTCGCCCTGCGCATTGGCGAGCGGCGGCAGCGCGTGGAAGGCGCGGTACAGGTACGAAGACCCATCGATCAGGACGAGGCGCGGCATCGGGCCATTCTACCCGTGGCGTCCGTGCCCGCCGGCCGCCGCCACGGGTCCATACTCGGGGCTCCGACGTGGAGCCCGCCATGAACCCGACGACCGTGACGCTGCTCGCAACCTGCCTGGCGCTGGCGGCATGCGCCACCACGGCCGGGACCAGCGCCGGCGACATCCCCGCCGGCGCGGTGCAGAGCACGCGCACCGAATCCAACGGCGACGTGGTCACGGAATACCGCGTGGAAGGCCGGCTGCGCGCCGTGCAGGTGAAGCCCTCGCGCGGCCCGGCCTACTTCCTGTACGACCGCGACGGCGACGGCCTGGCCGACGGCGACGACGACGGCATCCAGCCGGTGTACTTCAAGCTGTTCGGCTGGGACTGACGCGATGGGGGGCATCCGGGTCGCACTGGTCGGCTACGGGTTCGCAGGACGCACGTTCCACGCGCCGCTGGTCGCCGCCACGCCCGGCCTCCGGCTGGCCGTGGTGTGCTCGCGCGACGCGGGCAAGGTGCACGCGGACTGGCCCACGGTGGAGGTCGATCCCGATCCGTCCGTGACCTTCGCCCGCAGCGACGTCGACCTGGTGGTGATCGCCACGCCAAACCCCACGCACGTCGCGCTGGCGGGTGCCGCGCTGGCCGCGGGGCTGCACGTCGTGGTCGACAAGCCGTTCACGACGACCCTGGACGAGGCACGCGGCCTGGCCGCCGCG
>DATINB010000212.1:0-3667 GCA_035474775.1 Luteimonas sp. | reverse complement strand
GAGGGACGGCCGCTCCGGCGGGGCGCCGTCGGTTCGATCGTCGTCCATCAGCTCAGGCAGTCCTCGCGGGGGGTGGCGGTGATGCGGACGAGCTCGTTGCCACCGCCGCCGAACACATTGCCGCCGGTGAACGTGAGGCAGCCTTCGCGGCGGTAGAGCACCTGCAGGCGCTGCGAGTCGTTGCCGTAGTAGAACGGGATCCAGCGCTTGCCGGACTCGAAGCTGTGGTTGCGGTCCGGCGCGCCGTCCATGATCTCCTGCACCTGCGCCGGCGTCATGCCGATGCGCAGCTTGGCGAATCCGCTGCCCGGCGCCGCCTTGCCGATCACCTCGCCGGTGAACGTGCCGTCCACCGACTTGGTCTCCACGCCCCGCGGCGTCGCCGCCTGTTCGCCGCCTGTGCTTGCGCAGGCGGACAGCAGCAGCGCCGCCGCACTTGCAAGGACCACGTGTGTCGTCTTCATCCCCGTCTCCCCTTGGTTGGAGCGGCGGAGTGTGCCAGCGAACCGCGGCGCTGAGTAGCCGCCAGGGGCACCGTTCCCACGGCCTGCCGGGTGTCTGCCGGCTGACGGCCATGCAGCGCGTGTGCGACTTCCGGCAGGTGCGCAGCCAGGGACCGGCCCGTTGTTTCACTAATCTTGCGCAACCCGGCCATCCGGTCGGTCACGAATGGAGACAACCCGATGTCCCGACGACTGCCTTGTGCCGCGCTTCTGCTTGCCTCCGCTGCGTTCCTGACCGAAGCCCACGCGATCGAACCCGCGCCCACGCCGGCGAAGGTCATGATCATGGGCGTCTTCCACTTCGCCAATCCGGGCCGCGACGTGGTCTAGTCGAAGGTCATCGACGTCACGACCGCCGAGAACCAGGCTTATCTCGCGGGACTGGCGGCGAGGCTGGCCGGGTTCCTTCCGACCGATGTCCTGGTGGAGTGCGAGCCGGCGGCACAGCCCGCGCAGGACACGGCGTTCGCCGCCTATCGCGACGGCGCGCCCGCGCTGCTGACCAACGAGATCCAGCAGGTCGGATTCCGAGTGGCGAAGGCGGCGGGCCTCAATGGCGTGACGTGCTTCGACGAGCGCACCGTGCACTGGAATGTCGGACCGATGATGCAGTACATCGAGACACACGAACCCGAACGGAAGGCGGCGATGGACGCGACGTTCGCGGCGCTTTCGGCGCGCGAGACCCGCAACCAGACGACCCTGCCGCTGTCGCGCCTGCAGCAGCTGACCAACGATGCGGAACACGACCGCGAGAACAAGGACCTGTACATCGCCACCAATGTCGTGGACGCGGGCGGCGGTTTCGCCGGCGCCGATGCATCGGCAAGCTGGTGGCACCGCAACTTTCGTATGTACGCCAACGTGCAGAAGGCCGCGGCGCCCGGCCGCCGGGTGCTGGTGATTGCCGGGGCCGGGCACACCGCCATCCTCAAGGATCTGCTGGCGATCGACGCGCAGCGGGACGCGGAGGATGTGAACGGCTACCTGATGCCGTGAGCGGCAGCGGACCTCACACCACCAGCGCACGTGCCCGCGGCGGGACCACGCGGCGTTGCGGCTGCGCGGCATTGATCGCGATCCGCCTGATGCGGCCTGGGCGCGTGCTGCCTGCAGCGGCGCCGTGATGCCTGGGCCAGCGCATCGAGGCAGCGCAGTTCGCTAGGCTGGGCGACTCTCTGCGACCGGCCGCCCTCATGAAACTGCAACTCGCACTCGAATGGTTCCTCAATCCCGACCACCTGCCGCTGATCGCCGGCATCGAGCTGGGCTGGTACCGCGACGCCGGACTGGAACTGGAATTGCTGGTGCCGGACGACCACTACGACGGACTTGCCGCCACCGTTAGCGGCGCTGTCGCATTCGCCTGCAACGAGCCGCTGCACATGATCGATGCCCAGCGTCCGGGCCTCAAGGCACTCGGCTGCTTCTTCGAGACCGACGGCGGCATCCTGCTGCAGCGAACGGCGGGCCAGCGCCTGCTCGACGGCGGCACGGTGCGGCTGGCATCGCCGGTCGCCGGTGGCGTCACCGATGCCATCGCCGTGGAGATCCTCGCGCGCTGGTGCGCGCAGCAGGGTGCCGCCTTCGAGGCGGCGCAGGTGCGCATCGAAGGCGCCGGCTTCGCACACCTGGACAACCTGCGCACCGGCTTCGACGGCGCGTGGCTGTGCTTCGCCAACTTCGAGGGCGTGGAGGCGCGGCTGGCCGGATTGGAGACGCACTTCATCACCACCGGTGACGTGGGCCTGCACAACTTTTCGGCGCTCGAGCTGTTCACTTCGGCCGGTTTCCTGGCCGAACACCCCGGCGTGGTCGACACCGTCACCCGGCTGATCGGACAAGGCGCGCGCCTGTGCCACGACGACCCCGCGCAGGCTGCGGTGCTGTGGTACCGCTACGGCGACACGCAGCCCGACGCATTGATGGACGCGATCATCGCCGACACCTGCCCGAGGCTGGTCGACCCCGTGCAGCGGGATGCCGCGCGCTGGCGGGGCATGTGGGCGCAGTTCCATGCGCTGGGGTTGAGCCAGGTGGATGCCGCGGGCTACGCGGCGCTGTACGCGTGACGCGGCCGGTGCCTGGCCGACGCAAGGGCAGCCTGTCCGTCTTCGTCGCGCTGCTGCGGGCGGTCAACGTGGGCGGCACCGGCAAGCTGCCGATGTCCGAGCTGCTGGCGATGGCCAGCGCCGCCGGCTTCGCGCGGCCGCGCACGTATATCGCCAGCGGCAACCTGGTGTTTGAAAGCAGCGACGCGGAAGCACAGGTCAAGGCCACGTTGGAAGCCGCGCTGGCGCGTCATGCCGGCAAGCCTGTCGCCGTGATGGTGCGCTCGGCGGACGAGATGGCGGCGGTACTTGCCGCCAATCCGTTTCCGGGCAAGGCCCCGAACCGCACAGTGGCCGTGTTCCTGGACACGCCGCCGCCGCTCGACTGGCGCGACGGACTGGCGGCGCCGGGTGGCGAGGAGGCGATTGCGGGCACACGCGAGCTCTACATCCACTACGGCGACGGCATGGCGGACTCGACATTCAAGCTGCCCGCCGCGCGTGCGGGCACCGCGCGCAACCTCAACACCGTGGCGCGCCTTGCTGCGATGGCGCGCGAGTAGAGGGGATTGCCGCGGATGGGGACCGTCCGCAGTCGGTATCACGACGCTGGCCCGGTGAGCGGATCCCCAAGGCGTCGCGGGAACGTGGCGCCGGGGTCGCGGGAACGTGGCGCCCCCGTGCAGTCCCGGCCAGGGGCCTGCATCAACCTGTCGAGAGCTTCAGGTCCACCACCACGCCCGCGTGGTCCGATGTGCCGGCATCCATCCGGTACGCAGCGGCGGTGTCGAACTGGGTGGTCAGCAGGTAGTCGATCCGGCTGCCGAACCCGTACTTGGACGTGGTGCCCGCAGCGGCGCCGGCGTCTTCCAGTCCGAGGGCTTCGATGCCTTCGTTCAGTACATCGGCCGACGCACGGCTGCTGGTGGTCGCGGTATTGAAGTCGCCGCCGAAGATCGTCGGGCCGTCGCCGCTGTAGCGCGCGACCACCGCCAGCGCATCGGCCAGCTGCACGGCCTGCGGGTCGTCCTCGCGTGCGTCGGAGTCGGGTGCGCCGACGCTGGTGAGATGGGTGTTGAACAGGGTGATGGTCTCGCCGTCCACCTCGACCTG
>DATINB010000211.1:0-2433 GCA_035474775.1 Luteimonas sp. | reverse complement strand
CGGTCGGTGATCGTGATGATCGTGTTGTTGAACGAAGCGTGGACATGCGCAATGCCGTCGGTGACGACGCGCTTGATCTTCTTCTTGGTCTTGGTAGCTGCGGGCTTGGCCATGGCTTAACTCCTTACTTCCTGATGGCCTTGCGCGGACCCTTGCGGGTACGGGCATTGGTCCGGGTGCGCTGGCCACGCAGCGGCAGGCCGCGACGGTGACGCAGGCCGCGATAGCAGGCCAGGTCCATCAGGCGCTTGATCGCCATGCCGACCTCGCGCCGCAGGTCACCCTCGACCACGAACTTGCCGATCTCGGCACGCAGGCGCTCGACGTCGGGTTCTGACAGGTCGCGGACCTTGGTGGTCGGCGTGACGCCGGCCGACTCGCACACCTGCTTGGAACGGGTACGGCCGATGCCGTAGATACTCTGAAGCCCGACCCAGACGTGTTTCTGGGCAGGCAGGTTGACACCTGCAAGACGCGCCATGCGCGGATCTCCAACTGGTTTGGCGACGGGACCTACGGCCCGCCGCAGTGCGGCACTTAATTAAGTGAACTCGAAATTCTAACAGGATCCCGGGGTGCAAGGAAGCCGTTGGCCGTTTGGACAGCCATCGACCCGGCATGGGGAGTGTGCCCATGCTCCGGCGAAGGTCCCTGGCGCGCATGGCCCCGGCGCAATGCCGGGTCCACACCGCCCCGCGCTACTCCGGCGCGGGGACTGGCCAGGGTCCACCCGTGCACGGGACCGCCGCACGAGTCGCCCATCTGTAGCCGGCTGCGTCCACCAGGGACACCGGCATGTTCGTATCGTCAGCCGCGCGGGGTTCCGCGCGAGCCGCCCTTGAGATTCGCCTTCTTCAACAGGCTTTCGTACTGGTGGGACATGAGGTGGGACTGGATCTGTGCGATGAAGTCCATCACCACCACGACCACGATCAGCAGCGAGGTCCCGCCGAAGTAGAACGATGCGTTGAGTTCCGTGCGCAGGAACTCCGGAAGCAGGCAGACCAGC
This sequence comes from Luteimonas sp., assembly GCA_035474775.1. GTDB lineage: Bacteria > Pseudomonadota > Gammaproteobacteria > Xanthomonadales > Xanthomonadaceae > Luteimonas. The sequence goes on along the minus strand of DATINB010000211.1, from coordinate 1,424 downwards.
ACCAGGTAGGCGGCACCTGCCGCCGTGAGGCGCGTCAGGACGCCATCGACGTAATCGGCCGTGGCCTTGCCGGGGCGGATGCCGGGAATCAACGCGCCGGACTTCTTGAGGTTGTCCGCGGTCTCCTGCGAATTGAACACGAGCGCGGTGTAGAAGAACGCGAACCCGGCGATCAGCGATGCGTACAGGATCAGGTACAGCGGCTCGCCCGGCGACAGTGCCTGGCTCACCCGCTGCAGCCAGTTCGCCGAGCCGGCCTGGCTGAACCAGGTGGAGGCGGTCGCCGGGAACATGATGATGGACGACGCGAAGATGGCCGGGATGACGCCGGCCATGTTGAGCTTCAGCGGCAGGAACGAGCTCTGGTTCATGTATGCGCTGCGCCCGCCCTGGCGGCGCGCGTAGTTGACCGTGATCCGTCGCTGTCCGCGCTCGACGAACACTACGAAGTAGGTGAACGCGAGGACGATCAGCGCGATCAGGATCACCGCGATCGGGCTCATGTCGCCGTTGCGGGCCGCCTCGAAGGTCCCGATCACCGCGGCTGGCAGCCCGGCCACGATACCCGCGAAGATGATCAGCGACACGCCGTTGCCCACGCCGCGCTCGGTCACCTGCTCACCCAGCCAGACCAGGAACATGGTGCCGGCGGTCAGCGCGACCACTGCGGTGAGCACGAAGCCCATGCCGGGCGCGTACACCACCGGTATGCCGTTGCTGGCACCGGAGCTCTGCAGCGCCGTTGCGATGCCCGCCGCCTGGAACACCGCCAGCGGAATCGCACCGATGCGCGACCACTGGGTGATGCGGCGGCGGCCGGACTCGCCTTCCTTCTGGATCGCCTTGAGGCTGGGCAGGATCTGCACCAGCAGCTGGATGATGATCGACGCCGAGATGTACGGGATGACGTTCAGCGCGAACAGGCTGAACCGGGACAGCGCACCACCCGAGAACATGTTGAACATGTCCACGATGGTGCCTTCCTGCTGCTCCATCAGCTGCAGCATGGCATCCGGATTCACGCCCGGCACCGGGATGTAGCAACCGATGCGGTAGACGATCAGCGCACCGGCCACGAACAGCAGGCGCTGCCGCAGCTCGGTGAACTTGCCGGCGCCGGCGGCCATTCCGCCCATCGCGCTGTTGCTGCGTGCCATCGTCGTCCTTACTCCCCGACCGAGCCGCCAGCGGCCTCGATTGCCGCGCGCGCACCGGCGGTGGCGAGCAGGCCCTTGAGCACGAGCTTCCGGGACACGTCGCCCTTCTTGACGATCTTGGCGCGCTTGGCGGTGCTGGGGACCAGCTTGGCCGCACGCAATGCCGCGAAGTCGATGTCGCCTTCGAGCTTGTCGAGCTGGTAGAGCATCACTTCGGCGGTGTCGAGCTTCATCTTCGAGCGGAAGCCGACCTTCGGCAGCCGCTTG
>DATINB010000210.1:0-2126 GCA_035474775.1 Luteimonas sp. | reverse complement strand
GTCGAACTGACGCCCTCCGGTGGCACCACCCGCGGGCAGGTGGGCATCACCCAGTTCCCACCCAAGGGAACGGTGCCGTCGCGCGGCAAGGGGTTCGCGGTGCTGCCCCGTACCCAGGTGATCGAGGACATCGTGTACATGGACGCGCCCGAGCCGGCGCGGACACTGAACATGCGCAACACCTATTCGCCGTTCCAGAACGACCGCTTCTACGCGCGAACGCTGCGCGGCAAGGGCTACGTGCGCGACGCCACCAGCGACGCCTGCACCGCGACGAGCGCCAGGTGCGTGACCTACTATGCGAACGGCAGCGACCGCATGGTCCTGGCCTACATCCGCGACCAGGCCGGCACGCAGGTCGCCGCCATCATCGAACAGGGGGGCGCGCGATGAGCGCAGCGCAACGGCAACGTGGACAGGCCACCATCGAATACTCCATCGTGCTGATCATGCTGGTGATCGTGCTGATCGCCCGCCCGAGTGTCGTGCAGGAACTCCTGACCGCCATGAAGGACGCCTACGAGGCGTTCGTGTACGCAATCTCGTGGTCGGACATCCCGATCCGCTGACGGTCCTGTCCCACACGCCATCCCATCGAGCATCCAGGTCGACATGCAAAAGCCCAAGGTCAGCAAGAACTTCATCTACATCGGCACCGCGCTCGTCCTCGCGGTCCTCGCATCGGTGGTGGCCGTGCGTTACGTCCAGCAACAGGTCGCCGACCGGACGCGCGACGATCGCGCCATGACGCAGATCGCGGTGCCGGCGAGCGACCTGCCGCAGGGCACGGTGATCACCGAGAGCGACCTGCAACTGCGGCGCATCCCCTCCGACCTGGTGCCGGCCGATGCGGTCACCGCGGACAATTTCGGCGAGTACGCGGGTCGCATGCTGCGCGCCCCGGTCCGCGGTGGCGCACCGCTCAGTGCCGCCGCGCTGGTGCCGCTGTACGACCAGTTCTCGCGGGTGATCCCCAAGGGCAAGGTCGCCTACACGCTCAGCGTCGACGAGAACAACTCGATCTCCGGCATGATCGCGCCCGGCGACCTGATCGACATCCTGCTGATGATGGATGGCGACACCGGGGAGGAAGGCGGCCCCGGCGCGCAGGTGTTCCCGCTGCTCGACCAGATCAAGGTGCTCGCCACCGGTAGCCGGGTCGGTGAACGCATCACCCCGGACGGGCAGGTGGCGCCGACGGTCGACGGTTTCTCGAGCGTGACCCTGGAGCTGGACCGTTACCAGGCCAACCAGCTCGCCATCGCCTCCAAGGCCGGGACATTGCGCGTGCTGCTGCGCGAACTGAACGACGGTTCGCCCGGTTCGCCGAACGGCCTGAACGAGAACGCGCTGTTGCGCTCGCTGGGGAGCGGCTCCAACGGCATCGATCCCGATGGCGGAATTGAATTCATTATTGGTGGAAGGGGTTGACGGATGAGGGCAACAGGGGGATGCGGCCGGGGTCCAGGTCGCGCAGGGGTGTGTACGGTGTTCCTGATATCGCAGCTGCTGGTTGCGACGGCGCTGGCGCAAACCACGCCGGCGCGTGATGCCGATGCGGGTCGGCCCGCGGTGGTGTCGCCGGCGGCGCTGATCGCACGCGAGATCGAACGCGAGCGCCAGGCCCTGCAGGCGAAGCAGCCCGACGCCACCACGCCCGAGGCCAGCGCCGACGCGGCCGCCGCGACCGGCGGCGAGCGCAACACGGGCGACGCCGGCGGTCTGCAGGGCGGCTCGGGGAACATCGGCGCGCAGGCGCTGGCCGGCGACGGGCGGCGTTCGCTCGCGCCGCCGATTTCCGCGCGGCTGTCGCTGTTCGCGGGCGAGGCGGCGGTGCGTCGCGTACCCGGCGAGATCCGCCGTGTCGCGGTCGGCAACGGCGACGTGCTGAGTGCGTTCACCGTGGGCAAGGACGAGCTGGTGCTGATCGGCACCGCGGCCGGCGACACCAACGTGCATCTCTGGCTGGCAAGTGGCGCGCAGCGCGACATCAGCGTGTCGGTGGCCGGCATCAAGGGCGACAACCTCGCGGCAACCGTGCGCAGGCTGATGGGCGACGTACCCGGCATGGTGGTGGAACCGATCGGGTCCAACATCGTGGTGACCGGCGTGGAGATGGACGAAGC
>DATINB010000209.1:0-4810 GCA_035474775.1 Luteimonas sp. | reverse complement strand
TAGTCGCCGAGGTTGGCGGCGATGTCCTGGTTGTCTTCGATCACGAGGATGCGCATCGCGGGGTGTGTCCTTTGGCGAGAGGGTGTTGGACCGCGCCGCACGCGGGGCGTTCAACATGCCGTTGAGTGGCGGGATTCTGGCATACCACCCGATGGATCCCGTTCGTGCGCGCAGCCGCGGACGGCGAGTGCGTCCCGGTCAGCGTGCCGCGGGCGACGCCGGTCGACGGCGCGCCTGGGTCCGCGCGCGCGTCGGCGCCCGCGGGCGCAGCCCCTCGGACAGCGCCGCCACGTGCTCGATGATGCGGCCGGCGATGTCCACCCCGCTCGCCTGCTCGATGCCTTCCAGGCCCGGCGATGCATTCACTTCGAGCACCAGCGGGCCGCGGACCGCGCGGATCAGGTCCACGCCCGCCACCGCGAGCCCGAGGCTGCGCGCGGCGCGTACCGCGGTGTCCACTTCGGCGGGCGTGGCCTCCACCGACTCCGCCGTGCCGCCACGGTGCAGGTTGGAGCGGAAGTCGCCGGGTGGTGCCTGGCGCCGCATCGACGCCACCACCTGCTCGCCGACCACGAAGCAGCGGAGGTCGGCACCCTCGGCCTCGGCGATGAACTCCTGCACCAGGAAGTTGGCGTACAGGCCACGCAACGCCTCCACGACGCTGCGCGAGGCCGACGGCTTCTCGGTCAGCATCACGCCGGCGCCCTGGGTCCCCTCGTTCAGCTTGATGACGTGAGGTGGCGGGCCGAGCATCGAAAGGAGGTCGGCGGTGTCGTCGGGGTTGTCGCCGAACACCGTGGCCGGCAGGCCGATGCCCCGCGCGGCCAGCAGCTGGTGGCAACGCAGCTTGTCGCGCGCCATGGCGATCGCGGAGGACGGGTTGGGCGTGTAGCTGCCCATCAGCTCGAACTGGTGCAGCACCGCGCTTCCGTAGCGCGTCACCGAGGCGCCGATGCGCGGGATCACCGCCGAATACCCGGCGATGGGCCGACCCTTGTAGTGCATGTCGAAGCCGGCATCGCTGATGCGCATGTAGCAGCGCAGCGGGTCGAGCACGCGCACGCTGTGGTGGCGCTCGCGCGCGGCATCGACGAGACGGCGCGTCGAGTACAGCTTGCTGTTGCGGGACAGGATCGCAAGCTTCATTCGGGGTCCGGTATGCGGCCCGGCGGGGGCCGGCCGTGGAGCGAGGACTGTGCCGGGTCGACCGTGAACATGCCGGTCATCGCGCTGCGGCCCAGCAGCATCGGGAACAGCATGCCACCGCGGTGCGTCAGGTTGATTTCAATCTCGCGCCGGCAGCCGGCCAGGTGCAGGGTGCTGCGCAGGAACACGCGTCGCGTGCGGTGCCCGCCGGAGTCCACCACGTCACGCTCGTCGTGCACCGGCGCATGGCCCTCCAGCAGTTCGGTGCCCCGCCGCGTGCGACGCATGCGGAACCCGACGTGCGGGACGCCGCCGTCGACGAAACGCCACTGGGACTCCACGTGCAGCGCCGAACTGCGCGCGCCGGTGTCGACCTTGGCGCGCACCCGGTCCAGGCCAAGCGCCGGCAGTGCCACCCATTCCCGCCAGCCGAGCATGATCATGGCGCGCCCCGCAAAGAAAACGGCGACGCCCCGGGGGGTGTCGCCGCGTGCGATCTGGAGCGGGTGAAGGGAATCGAACCCTCGTCAGTTGCTTGGGAAGCAACAGCTCTGCCATTGAGCTACACCCGCATCGGCGATCAGTCTAGGGCCTGCCGCCAAGCATTGGCAACGCCACCGGGCGTGCCGTGTCGATGCGTCCTCCGGCTCAGAACCCGCCGCCGAACGTCGCGAACACGGTGGCGTGGTTGCCGCCCTTCTGGCCCACCGTGAGGCTGCTGCCCAGGTTGGCGTCGAAGCCCATCACCGAGGTCCGCGCGCCGAAGGTCAGCGTGCCGTAGCTGTCGTCGTAGTCCATCCCGGGGACCGCGTAGGCCAGCGAGCCGGTGACCGACTGCGAGCGTGCGAATGCCTGCTCGGGGCTGTCCTCGAACTCCCGGTCGACGGTGAGCCGCGCATACGGGCGCAGGTGGTCGTTCAGCGCGTAGGCGACCTGCCAGCCGGCACTGCCGATCAACGAATCGAATTCCTGGTCCGGGTAGGCGAGCGACGTGGACAGCGTCGGCTCGCTTTCGGCATAGCCGTCGACATCGATGCGCTGCGCGACCACGCCCAGCACCGGGCCGTGGCGCACGGCGCCGTCGCCGAAGTCCCAGCCGCCCTGCAGCGCGGCGGTGAGGTTGCTGCCGTCCGGCGAGCCGGTATGGGTGCGTGTGGCCGGCCCCAGCGGAACCATGCGGTCGATGTCGAACTCGATCCGGCTGTAGCTCAGCTGGCCGTTGACCCAGCCGCCGGTGTCGCCGTACCAGCCGGCGAACCCGCCCAGGGTGGCCTCGGACTGGTCCCAGTCGCCGCGGCGCTGGCCCCAGTCGTTGCCCTGCACGCCGTAGCCGGCAAAGGCACCGAAGACCATGTTGCCGCTGGTCCAGTCGACGCCACCGGTGAGCGCCGGGCCGACGCCGTCGTAGTGGTCGCCGTGGCCGAAGCGCTGGAAGTCGCCGCGCAGGTCGCTCCACCAGCGCGTGCCGTCGGCCTCCGGCTTGCCGTCGACGTGGGCGCCGACGCGCTCCGCGCGCGCGCGGCCGGTCATCGCCGCCGAGCGTGGCAGCACGGCGATCTGGCGCGGACCTTCCAGCGCCGACAGCGCCAGGTCGGCGATGATCCGGTGCGCCCCGGTGGTGGGATGCACGCCGTCGGCGAACAGGTAGGTATTGGGCGCGTCCGGGGTCACGTAGCTGCCCGGGTTGCAGGTCAGCGACTGCGCGGTGATCTGCGGCTGGCAGGCGGTGCCGGTGATGTTGCTGAAGCCGAACATCGTCGGCGATGCCGCCACCTCCTGGAGGAAGCTGAAGGTGTCGACCGGGATCACGCTCAGGCCGTTGCTCGCCAGTGCGCCGAACAGGGCGCTGTTGTAGGCGGCGGCCAGTTGCGTGCCGGCAGCCTGCGCGGCCGGGCCCTGCGCGCGCTGCGCCGGGGTGAGCCCGAGGTCGGGAATGGTCGGCACCAGGATGTAGCGGGCGCCAGCGCCCTTGAGGGTGGCGACGATGCCGACCTGAGCGGCAACCGCGCCGCCGATGATCGCCGGCGCCTGGGCCGGCGGGCTGGCGGCCACCGCGAACAGGTCGTTGGCGCCCCCCCACACCGTGTACAGCGCATCCGGATCCGCCTGCCCGCCGTTGGCGGCCAGGTAGCGGGTCATCTGCGTGGCGAGCGATGGCACCGGGCCCAGCGCCACGGTGTCGACGCCGTTGCGGGCGCCGCCCGCGGCGTAGTTGGTGCCGGTCTGGCCGTTGCCATTGGGCATCGCGCCGGTGCCGTAGTAGTCCGCCACCCACTGCGACCAGACATAGCCGGGGTTGGTGGTGAACTGGCCGGTGGCCGCGCGCACCGAGGCCGGCAGCAGCGGCCGGAAATAGCCGGCATCGGTCAGGCTGTCTCCGAAGAACACGGTCTCCGTATAGGGACCTTGCGCGGCGGCGGGCAACGCGGCCATGGCGAGTGCGGCGGCAAGGGCGGCACGGACGGGACGGAACGGCATCGACATCTCCTGGGTGGGCGACCCGCATCGTCGGACGACGCGCGCAGCCGGATGGGCCGCGCATCGTTCCATGAAGGCGGCCGACGGCTCAAGGTGCGCTGCCGCATGGGCCGGTGCAAACCCGGCCGCCAGCAGCGACAATGGCGCCATGGACATCGTGCTCAATGGCGACACCCTGGCCGTCCCCGAGGCGCACAGCGTGGCCGCGCTCCTGGATGACCAGGGACTCGGCGACCGCCGCGTGGCGGTCGAGGTCAACGGGGCCATCGTGCCGCGCGGACGCCATGCCACCTGCCAGCTGGCGGCCGGCGACCGCATCGAGATCGTCCACGCACTGGGCGGCGGCTGAGCGCGGCGGCGTGATCGGCCCTGCGCATCGCCGGCTTCGGCGATAATCCGTCGATGACCGTATTCCTTTCGACCGATGACGGCCTCGTCATCGCCGGCAAGACCTACCGCTCGCGCCTGCTGACCGGCACCGGCAAGTTCCGCGACCTCGACGAGACCCGCGCGGCAACCGAAGCGGCCGGTGCCGAGATCGTCACCGTCGCCATCCGCCGCACCAACATCGGACAGGACCCGGGCCAGCCCAACCTGCTCGACGTGCTGCCGCCGGACCGCTACACCATCCTGCCCAACACCGCCGGCTGCTACACGGCCGAGGATGCCGTGCGCACCTGCCGGCTGGCCCGCGAGCTGCTCGACGGCCACAACCTCACCAAGCTGGAAGTGCTGGGCAACGAGAAGACGCTGTTCCCGGACGTGGTGCAGACGCTCAAGGCCGCCGAGCAGCTGGTCGCCGATGGCTTCGAGGTGATGGTCTACACCAGCGACGACCCGATCCTGGCCAAGCGGCTGGAAGAGATCGGCTGCGTGGCGGTGATGCCGCTGGCGGCGCCGATCGGCTCCGGGCTCGGCATCCAGAACCGCTACAACCTGATGGAGATCGTGGAGAACGCCAAGGTGCCGATCCTGGTCGATGCCGGGGTGGGGACCGCGTCCGATGCGGCCATCGCCATGGAGCTCGGTTGCGACGGCGTCCTGATGAACACCGCGATCGCCGGCGCCCGCGACCCGGTGCGGATGGCGCTGGCCATGAAGCTGGCCATCGAGGCCGGGCGCCACGCGTTCCTCGCCGGGCGGATCCCGCGCAAGCGCTATGCGTCCGCGTCCTCGCCGCTGGACG
>DATINB010000208.1:0-3036 GCA_035474775.1 Luteimonas sp. | reverse complement strand
AGATCGCGCGCGACCTGCGGCGCGAGGTGCTGGCCTTGATGCGCGACGGCAAGGACGACGCCGCGATCAAGCAGTTCCTGGTCGCCCGCTATGGCGATTTCGTGCTCTATCGACCGCGGATGGGCGCCGGCACGTGGGCACTGTGGTTCGGACCTGCCCTGCTGCTGCTGGGCGGTGGCCTGCTGGTGGTTCGCGTGGTCCGCGCGCGGAGCCGGACACACCTGCCCACGCGTGAAGAGGACCAGGAGTGGTGAGCCCTCTGGCCGCGACAGTCGTGGGGCTGGTGCTGGCCGCGATGGCGGCGGCCTGCGTCGCGTGGCCCTTGCGTCGCAGCGCCGGGCGGCTGTTCGTCGCGCTGGTGCTGATCGTGCCGTTGCTGGCCCTGACCCTGTATCGCATCACCGGCACGCCGGCCGCGCTGCAACCCGGCGCCACCCTGCCGCGCGGGATCGAGGGCGGCGCGGCGCCGGCATCGGCTGCCGAGGCCATCGCCGCGCTGCAGGCCGAACTCACCCGCAACCCCGCGCAGGCCGAGGGCTGGGCGCTGCTCGCACGGGCGCAGGTGGCGCAGGGCGATGCCGATGCCGCCAGCGAGAGCTTCACGCGCGCGCTGGCGCTGACGCCGGACGACCCGGTGCTGCTGGTGGAAGCGGCCCTCGCGCGCGCCCAGGCCGACGAGACGCGCCGCTTCGACGATCCGGCGTTGGCGATGCTGCGACGCGCCCTGGCGATCGACAGCCGCAGCCAGCGTGCGCGCTGGTTCCTCGGCGTGGCGCTGCGCCAGCGCGGCGACGATGCCGGCGCCGCGGCGGCATGGGAGCGGCTGCTTCCGGAAGTGGATGCGGCAACGGCCGGCAGCCTCCGCCAGCAGATCGACATCGCGCGCATCGCGGCCGGTCAGCCCGCCCTCCCGGCCGTCGCGACAGCACCCCCCGTGCCTCCCGGCACGGTCGTCATGGCACCGCCAGCGGCTGGCATCCGTCTTCGGGTGACGCTCGACCCTGCGTTCGTGGCAGGCCCGGGCATGGACGACGACGCCACGGTGTTCGTCCTGGCGCGGATCCCCGGCGGCCCGCCGATGCCGGTGGCCGCCGAGCGCCTGCGCCTGGGCGACCTGCCGGCATCGCTGGTCCTGGATGACGGCGACAGTCCGATGCCCACCCGCCGCCTGTCGGAGCTGCGCGCCGTCGAGGTGCTGGCAAGGCTGTCGGCCAGCGGGACCGCGACGCGCCAGGCAGGCGACGTCGAGTCGGATGCCGTGCAGGTGACCTTGCCGGCCACCGGAGCGGTCGTGGAGCTGGTGATCGGCACGCGCGACGGCGGCGCGCGCCAACGCTGAGCCACTGCACGGCGCGCACGACCCTCCGCGCGGGGGTCATGCCGGGGCTGCCGCTACACTTTGGCGATGACCGAATTCATTCCGCCCGGCACACGCCACCTGGCACTTCCCGCCGCCTTCGCGATGAAGCGCGGGGGGGTCGTCATGGGCGGACGCATCGCCTACGAGACCTGGGGCACGCTCGCGCCCAACGCCGGCAACGCGATCCTGGTGCTCACCGGCCTTTCGCCGGATGCCCACGCGGCGTCCAGCGCCGCGGACGCCACGCCCGGCTGGTGGGAGGCCATGCTCGGGCCGGGACGTCCGATCGACAGCGACCGCTGGTACGTCGTGTGCGTCAACGCGCTCGGCAGCTGCAAGGGCTCCACCGGTCCGGCATCGATCGACCCCGCGACCGGGCAGCCGTACCGGCTGGACTTCCCCCAGCTCTCGCTCGAGGACATCGCCGACGCGGCGGCGCACGTGGTGCACGCGCTGGGCATCGAGCGGCTGGACTGCGTGATCGGCAACTCGATGGGCGGCATGGTTTCGCTGGCGCTGCTGTCGCGACACCCCGGCATCGCGCGGCGCCACGTCAACATTTCCGGCGCCGCGCGCGCGCTCCCGTTCTCGATCGCGATCCGTTCACTGCAGCGCGAGGCGATCCGACTCGATCCGAACTGGAACGGCGGTGCTTACGACGAAGCCGGTTATCCGGAAAGCGGCATGCGCATGGCGCGCAAGCTCGGCGTGATCACCTATCGCTCGGCGCTGGAATGGGACGGCCGCTTCGGCCGCGTACGCCTGGACTCCGATCGCCGCGAGGGCGAGGACCCGTTCGGCTTCGAGTTCGAAGTCGAGAGCTACCTCGAAGGGCACGCGCGGCGGTTCGTGCGCCGCTTCGACCCGAACAGCTACCTGTACCTGAGTCGTTCCATGGACTGGTACGACATCGGCGAATCCTGCCCCTCGGGCTCGGGAAGCACCGCGCAGGGCCTGGCCCACATCCACGTCGAGCATGCGCTCGCCATCGGCGTGCGCACCGACATCCTGTTCCCGTTGCAGCAGCAGGAGCAGATCGCCGACGGGCTGCGTGCCGGCGGCGCCGACGCGACGTTCCTGCCGCTGGATTCGCCGCAGGGCCACGATGCGTTCCTGGTCGACATTGCCCGTTTCGGGCCGGCGGTGGCCGCGTTCCTGGGTCGTCCCTGACCAGCGGCCGGAGCCGGTCGGGTTAGACTGACGCCATGCACTCCGCCAGCCGAACCCCGCTCGCCACGCGACCGGACGTCGCGTTCCCCGGACGCGAGCTGATGATCGCCGGCATCGACGAGGCGGTGTCGCTCGGCGACGAACATGCCGTGACCGCAAGCCTGCGCACGCTGCTGTGCCGGACCATCGGTGACCCGGCGGTACGCCTGCCCGCGTGCGTGCACGCCCCCATCGCCGATCACTACGCGCGCCGCGAGCTCTATCGCAGCCCGGTGCATGGCTACAGCGTGGTGGCGATGACCTGGGGGCCCGGACAGGGCACGCCGATCCACGATCATTGCGGCCTGTGGTGCGTCGAGGGGGTGTGGGACGGGCAACTGGAGATCACCCAGTACCAGCTCGTCGAGACTGCCGGCGAGCGCTTCCGGTTCCGCGCCGCCGGCGGCATCCACGCCGGCCCCGGCAGTGCCGGCAGCCTGATCCCGCCGCACGAGTACCACACCATC
>DATINB010000207.1:0-2282 GCA_035474775.1 Luteimonas sp. | reverse complement strand
CGAGGCCAGGGCCGGCGACGGCGGCATCACCTGCGCATTCGAAGGGGACAGTGTCCCGGGTGGCGCGGTGTACGACCGCGTGCTGGTGGCGGTCGGGCGCACGCCCAATGGAAGCAGGCTGGACGCCGCCAGGGCCGGCGTGGAGGTGGGCGAGCGCGGCTTCATCGACGTCGATGCGCAGATGCGCACCAACGTGCCCCACATCCTCGCCATCGGCGACGTCATCGGCCAGCCGATGCTGGCGCACAAGGCCACCCACGAAGGCCACCTGGCCGCGGAGGTGGTGGCGGGCCTCAAGCGTGAATGGGTGGCGCGGGCGATCCCGTCGGTGGCCTACACCGACCCCGAGATCGCCTGGGCCGGCGTGACCGAGAACGAAGCGCGGGCCAAGGGGCTGAAGGTCGGCGTGGGCCGGTTCCCATGGGCGGCCTCCGCGCGTGCGGTGGGCATCGGGCGCAGCGAGGGATTCACCAAGCTGTTGTTCGACGAGGCCACCCACCGCATCGTGGGCGCCGGCATCGTGGGCCGGCATGCCGGCGACCTGATCGCCGAACTGGGCCTCGCCATCGAGATGGGCGCCGAGGCCGCCGACATCGCACATACCATCCATCCGCATCCGACGCTGAGCGAGACCGCGGGCCTCGCCGCCGAGGTGTTCGAAGGCACGATCACGGACCTTTACGTGCCGAAGAAGAAATAATCCCGTCTTCCTCAACGGAGCATGCGCATGGCCAGGCTGATGGACGCGACCCAGGACCGCCCGCTGGGCGAGGTCACCGACGAGGACGTCGACGTGCTGCTGCGCGTGCTCGGTGGCGATCCGGATGGCGACCACCGCATCGACAACGACACCTTCCTGGCGCTGGTCGACGCCGGAGCCAGCTCCGCGCTGCTGGATGCGGTCAAGTCCGCGCTGGACGTGACCGGCGAATCGCGCGTGCGCTGCGAGCGCGGCTGAAGGGCGCGGACCGCGGCTCCGGGTGTCGCGCACAACGGCAGCAAGTGCGCACACGTGATCGTGCCAGCGCGCGCACGAGGCCGGGACCCACGGGCGCCGGAACGCACGATGCCCCCAGACGCACGCAACCCCGGACATGCCGGGGTTGCGTGGCTGACGCGGTGCGAACAGGTCAGAACGCGAAGGTGATGCCGGCCATCGGACCATGGACCTTGAGCGTGCCGGTGAGTGTCCCGGCGTAGTTGATCTGGTCCACACCGGCTTCCTCGAACGGTCCCACGCTGCCCTCGAAGTCGTCGGCCAGTTTCAGGCGGAACCAGTCGTAGCCGACGTGCACGCCGACGCGCTCGCTGATCCGGTACTCGGCCAGCACGCCGCCGCGCTCGAAGTGGCCGCGCTCCTTTGTGAAGTCACCCCAGCGGGTGTCGAGGTACTGCCCTTCCACGCTGAACACCCACTTCTCGGTCGGCTGCCACGCGAACCGCGTGTGCAGGTTCGGCGACCATTCGCTCTTGTTCCACCCGGCCGACGTCGATTCGGGATCGAGTTCCGCCGTGCCGCTGGAGGTGGCCGACACGCCGGCCTCCAGGCGGGCGTGGGTGATGCCGGCGCCCAGTCCCCATACGAACTGCTCGGTGTTCACCACGGCGAACTCGTAGTTCAGGCTGGCCAGGCGGAACTTGAGCTGGGAATCGGCCGAAACTTCGGGGATCTCCACCGGGTCGCCTTCGAAGCCGTAGTCGGCCGGGTCGACGAACCCGCCGCCCCAGTCGCGGCCCTCGTTGCGCTCGTAGTCGTACAGGTTGCCGATCAACCGCTGGCGCTCGCTCATGCGGAACATGACCGAGCCGCGCGGCCGGGTCTCGCGGCCGATGTCGAGCGTGCCGGCCTCGGAGACGGTCTCGGAATCGGTTCCGTCGGTGGCGGTGCCGGTGCCCCTCAGCCGCAGCGACGCCTCGGGCTGGAACGCGCTCAGGCGCACGGTGAAGCGGTCGTCGTCGGCGGCCTGGGCGGCGGGCGCGAACAGCGCGCCGGCGACGCAGAGCCCGAGGACAAGGCGGGTCATGGACATTGCGGGATCACTCCGGATTGCAGGGGGGGGTTCGGCGGGTTGGCACCACCGCGGCCGCGCTTTATCCGCGATGCGGTATGCAGGCGTCGTGAACAGCGGGGCACGGCGCCATCGGCGCACGCTCCGGCACGTGTCGCCGGCCGGATCCCGCGTCCGCCCGGCGCATGGCACTGCCGCAGACAGGCGAAACCCCGGGGTGTGCGCCCCGGGGTTTCATCGGCCCGCCTCGAGATCGACGAGGAAGTAGGGGCG
>DATINB010000206.1:0-2839 GCA_035474775.1 Luteimonas sp. | reverse complement strand
GGCACCATCGCATGCGCCGCATCGCCGAGCAGCACGGCATGCCCGTCCAGGTGCCAGCGGTCGAGGTACAGGGTCGCCAGCTGCCCGACCGGGTTCGCGGCCCAGTCGGCGTCGAAGGTCGGCATCAGCGCGAGCGCGGTGGGGAATTCGCGTTCGAAGAAGGCGCGAGCCAGCTCCGGTGTCCGGATCCGGTCGAAGCCCGCGCCCCCGCCGGCGGTCGCCGCGTGGGGCAGGAACAGGGTGACGGTGAACGTCTTCTCGTCGTTGGGCAGGGCGATGCACATGTAGTGGCCGCGCGGCCAGATGTGCAGGGCATTGGGTTCGATGCGGAACCCGCCGTCCGCGGCCGGCGGAATCTCCAGTTCCTTGTAGCCGTGGTCGAGGAACTCGCTGCGCTCGCCGAGTGTCTGCTGGCCGCCCAGCACGCGGCGCAGGGCGGACCCGGCGCCATCGGCACCGACCAGTGCCCGGAACGGGACTTCATGACGGCTGTCGTCGCGCGGATCGACGAAGCGGGCGATGCCGGCATCGAAGTCGGCATCGTCGAGCCCGCGGTCGAAGTGCAACCGGGCGCCGGCGGCGTCGGCCATTTCCAGCAGCACGAGGTTGAGATCGCCGCGATGGATCGACCAGATCACCTCGCTGTCGTCGCGGCCGTAGCGCTGCAACTGCGGCGCCTCGCCACGTGCATGCACCATGCGTCCGCGCATCATGATGGCCTGGCGCATCACCGCGTCGTCGGCACCCGCCTGACGCAGTGCATGGCGGCCGCGCTCGGCCAGCGCGAGGTTGATCGAGCGGCCGCCGGCGTAGCCGCTGACGCGCGGATCGCCGCGCTTCTCGAACACGTCGACATCCCAGCCGCGCCGGCGCAGCAGGATGGCGAGCAGGGCGCCCGCGAGCCCCGCGCCGATGATCGCCAGGTGGCGGCCGTCGCGGCCGCCCGCGCCCGCGGTCGGCATCGAGCCGGGTCGGACAGGCGCGCTCACGTGACGGTCCCGTCGCGCCATTGCGCCACGCTGCGCACGAAGCGCAGCACGTCGGCGTGGCTGTTGTAGAGCGGCGCCGGTGCGATTCGGATCACGTCGGGCTCGCGCCAGTCGCCGAGCACGCCTTGCGCGGACAGGTGCTCGAACAGCGCGCGTCCCTGCTCGCGCCCGCCGCCCACCCGCAGCGACAGCTGTGCGCCGCGACGCATCGGGTCGGCCGGCGAGACCACCGACAGCACGTCCGCGAGCCGGGCGTGGATCAGCGCCTCCAGGTAGCCGGTCAGCTGTTCCGACTTGTGCCGCAGCGCCGGCATCCCGGCGCGCGCGAACAGCTCGAGCGAGGCGCGCAGCGGTGCCAGGCCGAGGATCGGCGGATTGCTGAGCTGCCAGCCCTCGGCACCGGGCGTCGGCACGAACTCAGGACCCATGCGGAAGCGGGTGTCCTTCTCGTGGCCCCACCAGCCGGCGAAGCGCGGCCGGTCGGTCCGTGCGTGGCGTTCGTGCACGAAACAGCCGGCGACGGCGCCCGGGCCGGCATTGAGGTACTTGTAGTGGCACCAGACGGCAAAATCGGCCCCGCTGTCGTGGAGCTGCAGGGGCAGGTTGCCCGCGGCGTGCGCGAGGTCGAACCCGACCACCGCGCCGGCGGCGTGGCCGAGCCGGGTGATCTCGGCCAGGTCGAAGGCCTCGCCGGTGCGGTACTGCACGCCGGGCCACAGCACCATGGCCAGGCGATGGCCGTGCTCGGCGATCGCGGCTTCGATGGTCGCCATCGGGAACAGCCCGTCGGCATCCGGCTGCAGCTCGATCAAATCGGTCGACGGATCGAAGCCGTGGAAGCGCACCTGCGATTCCAGCGCGTAGCGGTCGGACGGGAACGCACCGGCCTCCATCAGGATCGCCGGGCGCGCGGCGCTGGGGCGATAGAAGCCCACCATCAGGAAGTGCAGGTTGGCGGTGAGCGAGTTCATCGCCACCACCTCCCCGGGCTGCGCACCGACCACGCCGGCCAGCGCTTCGCCGACCAGCTCGTGGTAGGGCATCCATTGCGCCTGGCCGGTGAAGTGGCCTTCCACCGCCTCCATCGCCCACTTGTCCAGCACCTCCTCGACATGCGCGCGCGCACCGCGCGGCTGCAGCCCGAGCGAATTGCCGACGAAATAGGCCTGCTCCACGTGGCCGAAGCGCGGGATCAGGAATTCGTCGCGGTAGCCACGCAACGGGTCGGCGGCGTCCGCCGCGCGTGCGTAGTCGTCGCTGGCCAGTGCATCGATGGGGTTCATGCGGGGTCCTGGGCGCGGCGGGCGCGGTGCGCCGCCGGTCGAAGCGGGCGAAGGCGCAGGCAACGCGCATGCACGCCGCAGATGTGGTTCACGAAAAGCGCGCCGCGGATAGCCCCAGCCATTCCAGCGCGGTGCCGCTGTACAGGCGCGCCTGGCCATCCGGGTCGAGGTCGAGCGCGGCGATGCCGGCGCCCGGTTCCTGCTCGCCGAGCGGGAACGGATAGTCGGTGCCCAGCATCACCCGCTCCACGCCGCAGGTGTCGATCAGGTACTGCAGCGCACGCGGATCGGCCACCCACGAGTCGAAATACAGCCGGTCGAGGTAGGCACGCGGGTTGACCGGGTTGTCGGTGGCCACCAGGTCCGGGCGCATGTTGAAGCCATGCTCGATGCGGCCGATGGTGTACGGGAAGCTGCCGCCGCCGTGCGCCAGGCAGATCTTCAGCTTCGGCAGCCGCTCCAGCACCCCGCCGAACACCAGCGAGCAGGCCGCGCGGGACTGTTCCGCCGGCATGCCCACCAGCCACGGCAGCCAGTACTTGGGCATGGTGTCGGTGCCCATCATGT
>DATINB010000205.1:0-3484 GCA_035474775.1 Luteimonas sp. | reverse complement strand
GTTGCCGCGATGGCCTGCGCAACAGGAGCGGGATTTTACGCCCCTCGTCCGTCAAAAGCCCGCCGACGGCCCGGCGCGGCGCCCGGGGCGGTGAGGTGAATACGCGCCACGCGTGGGCCGGAAACGGTTACATCGCCTCAGAGCTGTGATTCGATCGGCAGCCAGCGCATCACCGCCGCCTGCGCGCGCTGCCAGGCGTCGGCTTCGGGCTCGCGCGTGTACAGCCGCGGCGGGGTGGTGGCGCGGTCCAGCCAGCGCAGGTCGCCGTCCATCAGCCAGACCCAGTAGCTGAGGCGCGGGCCCGCCAGGTGCAGGAACTCGCGGTTGAGCTCGGCGGCCAGGCCCGGGTGGTCGAAGAACACGCCCATCTCGGTGTTGAGCGTCGCCGAGCGCGGATCCATGTTGAACGAGCCGACGAAGCCGATGCGGTCGTCGACCAGGTAGGCCTTGGTGTGCAGGCTGGCGCCGCTGCTGCTGCCGGCGCCGCTGCCCACGCCGCTCGAGCCGTCCCCGCCACCGGACCCGCTGCCGAGCCCCCCGCCGCCGCCACGGCCACCCTCGCCCCCGGCGCCGGTGGCGGCCAGGCGCTCGCCAGTGGTGCCCCCGGCACGCGGGGCGCCGTCGACGCGTCCGTCGTCGGTGCTCACCTGGCCGGCCGGCGGCGGCGCATCGGCGCGGCCATCCCCGTCGCTGTCCTGGCCGGGGCCCTTGCGGGCGCGGATCTCGTACAGGTGCACGCCGCCGGCCAGCAGCGTGGGCCGGTAGCCGGCGTAGCCGCCGTGCACGGCCACCACGTCGTTGGCGGCCAGCGAATTGGTGACGATCGCCACCTGCACCTGCTTGCCGGCCAGCGCCACGAAGTTGCGCGTGGCGGTGTCGCCGGGCACGAAGTATGGCGAGATCACGAACGCCTTGCGCCTGGCCATGGCCAGGTCGCGCTGGATGCGGTCGACCAGGCGCTCGCCGGTCACGCCGTCCTCCAGGCACTTCAACGGACGGTCGGACACCACCTCGATGCGCTCGATCCAGTGCGGCGCCAGCGACTGCGCCAGGTAGTCCTGCACGCTCCTGGAGCCGTCCACGCGGTCCAGGTACACGCGTGCCGGGGCGCCCTCGGCCTCGGTGCCGATGGCCTTCAGCAGCTGCGCCAGCGGATCCACGTCGGGCTCTTCCAGCGTCTCCATCGGCACCGCGGCGTCGGAGTTCCAGTAGGCGTCGAAGATGGCGCTGGACTGCTCCACCGCCGGCCCGAACAGCAGCAGGTCGAGGTCGTGGAAATTGCTCTCGTCGGAGGCGCTGAAGTACTCGGCGCCGATGTTGCGCCCGCCCAGCACCGCCACCCGGCCGTCGGCGATCCACTGCTTGTTGTGCATGCGGTGGTTGAGGCTGAACAGCCGCTGCGCCATCTCCAGCAGGCGGCGCACACCGGCGCGGTTGCGGAACGGGTTGTACAGGCGCACCTCGATGTTGGGGTGGCGGTCCAGCGCCAGCAGCGCCTCGTCCTTGCCGCCGGCGTTGACGTCGTCCAGCAGCACGCGCACGCGCACGCCGCGCTCGGCGGCCTGCAGCGCCTCGCGGCCCAGCAGGCGCCCGGTCAGGTCGTCGTGCCAGATGTAGTACTGCAGGTCCAGGCTGCGCCCGGCCTGGCGCGCCGACATGGCGCGCGCGGCAAACGCATCCAGCCCGTCCGCCACCATGATCACGCCGGTCCGGCCGGGGTGGCGGTCCAGGATCGGCTGCAGCTCGCGGTCCAGCGCGGTCTGGTCCACCTGCACCGGCAACGCGGTGCTGGGCTCGCCGGTGGCCGGCGGCGTCAGCCGGTCGGCGAGCAGCAGGCCGCTGCCCACCAGCATCGCCAGCGAGAACAGGCCCCACGCCACGATGCGCTTTGCGCGGGTCATCACCGGTCGCACCCCTCGACTGAATGCGCGGAACTGTAGTGGCGACGCCCGGTGCAGGGAAGCGCCACGCGACCGGTGGCGGCAGCCGCGCGACCGGCGATTCAGCTCCCTGCAGCGCCGCGGCCGGCAATCGCGGCTGGCGCGACGGCCGCGCAGGAGGATTGCGCAGGCCAGGTCGCGTGCATCCGCGACCGTGGCCCCAGCCGCCACGCTCGGCCTGTGCCAGCCTCGACCGGCGTACCTGCAGAAGACCGGCGCCCGCCGTCACCGCCCGATATCGAGGAGATCCGAGATGGCCCGCCCACGCACCCGTGCACCCGCCGCCGCGCCCGCGCCCGCCTTCCGGCGCCGCACGCGTGCGCCCGCCGCCGCCGACGCCAACGTCGAGCGCGTGCTGGACGCGCGCCCGGACACCGCCGACTTCCGCGACCGCATGTTCGAGCCCACCCTGGTCGACGTACCCACCCACGTGCCGCTGGCCCGCCACCTGTCGCTGAAGGTGCCGGTGCTGGACCAGGGCAGCGACGGCGCCTGCACCGCGTTCGGCCTGGCCACCGTGGCGCACACCCTGCTGCGCACGCGCGGCTCCGGCGCGGTGGAGACGCAGGTCAGCACGCGCATGCTCTACGACATGGCGCGCCGCCACGACGAATGGGACGGCGAGGACTACTCGGGCTCCAGCTGCCGCGGCGCCATGAAGGGCTGGCACCAGCACGGCGTGTGCGCCGAAGCCGAGTGGCCGTACACCCCGGGCCTGCCGCTGGAGCCGTACACCGATGCCCGCGCCCACGCCGCGCTGGCGCACCCGCTGGGCGCCTATGCACGCGTCAACCACAAGGACCTGGTGGCGCTGCACGCCGCGTTCGCGGAAGTGGGCGTGCTGTACGCATCCGCCGCCGTGCACCAGGGCTGGCTGGCACCACCCGACACCGGCGTCATCGAGTGGGACGCGCAGCTGGAGATCGGCTACCACGCGTTCGCCATCGTGGCCTACGACGGCGACGGCTTCTGGCTGCAGAACTCCTGGGGCACGCGCTGGGGCCGCAACGGCTTCGCCTATGTCAGCTACGACGAGTGGCTCGCCCGCGGCACCGACGTCTGGGCTGCGCGCCTGGCGGTGCCGGTGCGCCTGCAGCGCACGCAGGCGCAGGCCATCAACAACTCGGCGCTGGCCCCGCAGTCCACCGCGTATTCGCAGGCCGACCTGCGCCCGCACATCGTCAGCCTCGGCAACGACGGCCGCCTGCGCGCCACGGGTCGCTTCGGCACTGGC
Organism: Luteimonas sp.; assembly: GCA_035474775.1. Taxonomy (GTDB): domain Bacteria; phylum Pseudomonadota; class Gammaproteobacteria; order Xanthomonadales; family Xanthomonadaceae; genus Luteimonas. The sequence continues at coordinate 310 of DATINB010000205.1, read as the reverse complement.
GTCGATGACGTGCGCGCCATCGTCGATGGCGACATCAGGCGCATCACCGCCGGCTGGCCGCGCAAGCGCATCCTGCTGTACGCGCACGGCGGGCTGGTGCCGGAAGACGCCGCCATCCAGCGCGTGGCCGACTACCGCCAGGCCATGCTGCAGCAGCAGATCTACCCGCTGTGCTTCATCTGGAAGACCGGCTTCTGGGACACGCTGGGCAACATCCTGCGCGACGCCGCGCGCCCACGCAGCGAAGGCATCCTCGACCGCGCCCGCGAGCTGCTGCTCGACCGCCTGGACGACACGCTGGAGCCGCTGG
>DATINB010000204.1:0-3822 GCA_035474775.1 Luteimonas sp. | reverse complement strand
CTTCCAGCTCCAGTGCGAGCGCGGGTTGCTGCAGCAGCAACGCGATCGCGCTGCGCACCAGGCTGCGACGCGGCGCCGTGCTGGCCGGGGCCCGGTGCGCGCGCTGGACGGGAACGTGGGTGTCCGGGGTGCTGGTCCGCGCGCCGACGCCGGTGAGTTCGGTCAGCCGCTGCCGCATCAGGTCACCGAACGCGCCGTCGGGGATCTGCGCCAGCATCGGCTTCGCGCGTTCGGCCAGCCGCGCCTTGCCGTCCAGCGTGCCGAGATTGACGTCGGCCGACAGCGAATCGAAGAGGAATTGCGACAGCGGGGTGGCGTCGCGCGCGCGTGCCTCGAACCCGTCGCGGCCCTCGCTGCGCACGATGCTGTCCGGGTCCTCCCCGTCGGGCAGGAACAGGAAGAACGCCTGGCGGCCATCGCGCATGCGCGGCAGCACCGACTCCAGCGCCTTGCCCGCCGCGCGTCGTCCGGCGGCATCGCCGTCGAAGCAGAACACCACGTCCGGCGCATTGCGGAACAGCAGCTCGGCGTGGTCGGCCGTGGTGGCGGTGCCCAGCGTGGCCACCGCCTGGCTCACGCCCTGCTGGAACAGCGCCACCACGTCCATGTAGCCCTCCACCACCACCAGCCGCGCGATGGATGCATTGGCCTGGCGCACCTGCCACAGCCCGTACAGCTCGCGGCCCTTGTGGAACAGCGGCGTCTCCGGCGAGTTGAGGTACTTCGGTGAATCCTCGGCCTTCAGCACGCGCCCGCCGAATGCGATCGGACGGCCGCGGCGGTCGTGGATCGGGAACATCACCCGGTCGCGGAACTTGTCGTAGCTGTGGCCGCGGTCGTTCTTCGACAGCAGCCCGGTGCGTTCGAGCAGCGCCAGCCGGCGCGCGTCGGTGCCCAGCGCATCCTTCAGCGCCGAGAAGCCCTCCGGCGCGAAGCCGATCGCGAACTGCGTGCGGATGGCGTCGGACACGTCGCGGCCGTCCAGGTAGGCGCGCGCCCGGTCGCTTGCCGCGAGCTGCTGCCGGAAGAACGCCGTGGCGGCCTCGAGCGCGGCGAACTGGTCGCGGGCGTCGGGATTCTCGTTGCGCTGCAGCGTCTCGCGGGGCACCTCGATGCCGGCGCGCCTGGCGAGCTCGTCGACCGCGTCGAGGAACTCGAGGCGGTCGTAGTTCATCAGGAACGACAGCGCAGTGCCGTGCGCGCCACAACCGAAGCAGTGGTAGAACTGCTTGGTCGGGGACACGGTGAACGACGGCGAGCGTTCGTCGTGGAACGGGCACCGCGCCGAGTACTCCTTGCCCTGGCGCTTGAGCGGCACGCGCGCATTCACCAGCTCGACGAGGTCGGTGCGGGCGAGGAGGTCGTCGATGAACGCATCGGACAGGCGGGCCATGCGCCATGATCGCATCCGCCGTGAACCGGCCCGCGGAAATCGCGCGCTGCCGCCTGCAACGTCCGCCGGCGCCGACCGTCACGGCCGCGAACGGCGCGTTCGATCAGGCCCGGGTCTGGCCGTCCGGGGCCGCCGCGCGCGGCACGGGCATGGCCGACGCATGCGTAACGGGCCCCACGCCGATCCGGTCCGTGGCCCCATCGGTCGCGCCCTGGCGCAGGGCGCGCTCGTCCAGCCGGCGGCGGATCGTCTCGAGGCGCGCGCGTTCGTCGATGACCGCGGTGATCAGCGCGCCGACGAAGAACACCACCGCCGCGTAGTACATCCACACCAGCACGATCACCAGCGTGCCCATCGAGCCGTAGGCGCTGCCGGGCGCTGCCTCGGAGATGTACAGCCCGATGCCCCAGCGGCCGAGGACGAACAGCCCCGCGGTGATCAGCCCGCCGAAGAACGCCTGCCGCCAGCGCACCCGGCGGTCGGGCAGGTAGTGGTACATCAGCGCGAACGCCAGTGAATAGACCGCCAGGGCGGTGATGTTGCCCAGCACCGGCAGCGTCGGCGAGCCGTTGAACATGATCTCGAGCGCGGTGGTGAGCGCCGCCGACACCAGCAGCAGGAAGCCCAGCGCGAACACGACCCCGAACGAGAAGATGCGCTTGCGCAGCCACGCCACGATGCCGAGCTTCTGCGCATCGGAATGGAAGATGAGGTTGAGCGTGGCCTGCAGGCGCGCGAACACCGCGGTGGCGCCCACGAACAGCAGCAGCGTGCTCCAGATGCCCGCCAGGGAGCCCACGTCGGGCCGGTCCTCGGCGTTGCGGATCACGGTGTCGGCGACCGTGCTGGCACCCTGGCCGGCGACGCCCGAGATCTGTTCCAGCAGCATCTGCTGCGCCTGCGGATACAGCGACGCGGTCAGCCACAGCAGCAGCACCAGCAATGGCGCCAGCGAGATCAGCGCATAGAACGACAGCGACGCGGCGTGCGTCATCAGGTCGATCTCGACGAAACGCTGCACCAGCGCCGCCGGCAGGCTCTGTTGCAGGCGCTCGATGCGCCGGCGGAAACGGTCGGTACGGGAGTGCGGGGCGGGTTGGGTCATGCGGGAGAGCATAGAAGCCGCGTGGGTGAGCGGGCCGTCAGCGCGCGCACCGGCGCGGGCCGGCGCCTAGCCCGCGAGGCGCTTCTTCACCAGCATCGAGACCTGGCCCATGTCGGCCTTGCCGGCCAGCTGCGGCTTGAGCACCGCCATCAGCTTGCCGATGTCGCCGCCATCGGACGCGCCGGTCTGCGCGACGGCGGCCTCGATCTCGGCTGCGATCGAGGCCGCGTCCATCTGCGCGGGCAGGTAGGCCTGGATCACCGCGATCTCGGCGCGCTCGATCGCGGCCAGGTCCTCGCGCCCGGCGGCCTCGAACTGCGCGACCGAGTCGCGGCGCTGCTTGACCATCTTGTCCATCGCAGCCAGCACGGCGGCATCGTCGAGCTCGATGCGTTCGTCCACCTCGCGCTGCTTGATGGCCGCGTTGACCAGCCGGATGACGCCGAGGCGATCCTTCTCGCCGGCCTTCATGGCGGTCTTCATGTCGTCGGTCAGGCGCTGCTTGAGGCTCATCGGGGGCTCCGGTGGAGGGATGGGGGGTGCCGCCTGGAAATCGCGGCCGCAAAAACACGAAAAGCCGGCTACGCCTACGCGTGCCGGCTTCATGCCCGAACCGCGACCTCAGTAGAGGCGCTGCTTCTTGGTCACGTCACGGGAGCTGCGGCGCGCCTGGCGCTTCACGGCGGCCGCGGCCTTGCGCTTGCGCTCCTGGGTGGGCTTCTCGTAGAACTCGCGTTTGCGGGTTTCGGCGAGGACGCCGGCCTTCTCGCAGGTGCGCTTGAACCGGCGCAGCGCAAACTCGAAGGGTTCGTTTTCGCGGACTTTGACGCTTGGCATGGAATCTCCGGGTGTCTGTGCACGCCAGGGTCCGCCCGGCGAGCCGCGTATGATAGCCGCGGCCGTGACGGTGGCGCAACCGTGACGGCGTGGGCATCCGGCCCGGCTTCGCTGCCATGCGCGGCGACCGGCGACTTCCTTCCAGCACGGGTGGCGGTGATGAAGGTCCTGGGCATCGAAACCAGCTGCGACGAGACCGGCGTGGCGATCTACGACACCGCCCGGCCCGGGGCGGCCGGCCTGCGCGCCCATGCCCTTTACAGCCAGATCGCTCTGCACGCGGACTACGGCGGCGTGGTCCCGGAACTCGCCAGCCGCGACCATGTCCGCAAGCTGCTGCCGCTCGTGCGGCAGACGCTGGACGAAGCGGGGCTCGCGGTCGGCGACCTCGATGGCGTGGCCTACACCGCCGGGCCGGGCCTGGCCGGCGCGCTGATGGTCGGCGCCGGCGTGGCCCGGGCGCTGGCATGGGCGCTCGACCTGCCGG
>DATINB010000203.1:0-2275 GCA_035474775.1 Luteimonas sp. | reverse complement strand
CAGTAAACAGTCGTTAGTCGTCAATGCTCAGTCCCCGCGGCGGCCGCCCACGAAGGACTGAGCACTGAGGATGATGACTGATGACCGACAACTGACGCACTCGCCGACCGGCCTGCTGCGCCCGCGATGCCGGGACTGCCTAACGCGGCAACGCCGATATGCGCGTCCGGTTCAGCCGCTCACCGGCAGGTCGAACTGGAAGGTGGCCCCATGCGGCGCGTTCGATGTCGCCCAGAGGCGCCCGCCGTGTCCTTCGATGATCGAGCGGCTGATCGACAGCCCCATGCCCATCCCGCTCGGCTTGGTGGTGTAGAAGGCATCGAACACCCGCTCGATACTCGGCAGGTCCAGGCCCGGGCCGGTATCCCGCACCCTCACCAGCACGTCCCCCGATCCGCCCGTCCCGGTGCGGATCAGCACGGCGCGCTCACCCTGGCTGACGCCGCTCAGGGCCTCGATCGCGTTGAGGATCAGGTTGAGCATCACCTGCTGCAGCTGCACCCGGTCACCCCGAACCAGCGGCAGGCCGTCCGCCAGCTCGGCCGTGACAACGACCCGGTTCTTCATCGCCTCGTTGCGGGTGAGCTCGATCACCTCGCGGATCGGCTCGTTGATCGCCAGCACATCCTGCTGCGGCGGCGCCTTCTTGATCAGATCCCGGATCCGGTGGATGACCTCGCCGGCGCGCGTGCCGTTGCCCACGATCTGAGCGAGCAGCTGGCGCACCTCGTCCAGGTCGGGCGGCTGATGGCTCAGCCAGCGCAGCGCCGCCTGCGCGCCGATGACGGTGGCGGCAATCGGCTGGTTGACCTCGTGCGCAATCGAGCCGGTGAGCTGGCCCATGGTGGTGACGCGGTTGGCATGCGCCAGCTCCATCTGCACCTCGCGGTAGCGCCGCTCGCTGTCCCGGGCCTCGGCTTCCGCGCGCTTGCGTTCCGTCAGATCGAGAATGTAGGCCACCCCCTGGTCGGGCGGTTCGTCAAAGGCGGCGGCGCCGATCAGCACCGGCACCCGGCTGCCGTCCTTGCGGAAGAACTCCTTCTCGCGCGCCCGCATCATGCCGGTCGCCTTCAGCTCGTCGGCCTCCTCGCGGACGTGCGCCTCCTGCCACTCGGGCGGCGTCATGTCGAACCAGCGCAGGCCGGCAGCCACATCCTCGCGCCCGTACTGCACCATGCGCAGAAAGGCATCGTTGGCATCGAGCAGCCGGCCGTCCAGATCCCAGATGACGATCCCGATGATGTCGGAGTCGACCAGGCGCCGGATCCTGGCCTCGCGCTCCGCCAGATCCCGGTACAGGCGGGTGTTCTCGAGCGAGATCGCCGCCTGCGAGGCGAGCAGCTTGAGCACCGCCAGCCGAGCCGGCACAAAGACCCGCGGCGCCAGGTTGTTCTCGAGGTAGAGCACCCCGATGACCTTGGCCTGGTTGAGCAGCGGCAGGCACAGAACCGACCGGGCCTGGTGCTGGCGGAGGTAGGCATCGGCGGCAAACGGGGACTGCGCGGCATCGTCGAGAACCACGCTCTCCCGGGTGCGCAGGACATAGTGGAGCACCGACAGCGGCAGCTGGTCGGCGGCCACGGGCTCGTCGCGCAGGTGCACGCTCACCACCTCGCCGCTGGTGGTGGCGTCCGCGGCGATGCGCGGCTCCCCGGCTTGTGCAAGCACCAGCGTACCGCGCTCGGCGCCCGCCTGCTCGAGGGCCGTGCGCACGAGCGTTTCGAGCAGCTTGTCCAGCACGATCTCGCCCGAGATCGCCTGCGACACCTTGATCACGGTGGCCAGATCCAGGTGCTCGACGGGGGATGCGATCGTGCTTGTCGAAGCGGGGACGGGCTCGTCCGCTCTGAGGTGCGGATACCTCGCATCGAGCTGGCGCACCTTGCCGTCAGCACCCCAGCGCAGATAGCAGGCGCGGGCATTGTGCAGGTAGAGGTCGGCGATCTGCTCAAACCCGCGCGCCGCATAAAAGCGTGCCGCGAGCTCATAGGCCAGGGCCTCGTTCTGCACAAAGCCGTTCTCGCGCGCCAATGCAATGGCTTCTTCGTAGAGCCGCATCGCATCCGGCTCTCGGTCCTCAAGACGGGCAATCTCGGCAGCAGTTAATGCTGTACGATTTGCAAAGGTTGCGGGACAGCTTTCCGCCCAGAGTGCAATCTGGTGGTAATGAGCTACCAAGGATTCAAAATGATCGGGCCACTCTTCCATGGAGGCAGTATCACACCGTGTCGCGCGTGCGAGCGCAGCGTAGAAGTGATACTCAGCGAGTTCGACT
>DATINB010000202.1:0-3325 GCA_035474775.1 Luteimonas sp. | reverse complement strand
CATCGGCGAATGTATAGTCGGCCGCGCATGGCGGGTACGTTGCCCGGCCACGATCTCTTGGAGTTGTCATGGGACTTGTACAGGCGGTGGCGGGTGCGGTGGGCGGCATGCTGGCCGACCAGTGGAAGGATTTCTACACGGTGCCGGACCGGCTGCCGTCCACGGCGGCGCTGTTCGCCGCGGTGCCGCGCGGCACCAATGCCGGGCGTGGATCCAACACCGGCGGCTCGTCCAACATCATCACCAACGGCTCGAAGATCGTGGTGCCGGAAGGCTACGGCCTGCTGCTGTTCCAGGACGGCGCCATCACCGCCTTCGTCGCCGAGCCGGGTGGCTACGAGTGGCGCTCGGACGACCTCAACTCGCAGTCGATCTTCGCCGGAGACGGCCTCGTCAGCCCGCTGATCCGGCAGAGCTGGGAGCGCTTCAAGTTCGGCGGCCAGCCGGGCTCGCAGCAGGCGGCATTCTTCGTGTCGCTGAAGGAACTGCCGGACAACCGCTTCGGCACGCAGTCCGAGATCTACTGGGACGACGGCTTCCTGGGCACGCAGGTCGGCGCGGTGACGCGCGGCTCGTACACGTTGAAGATCGTCGACCCGATCCTGTTCGTGAAGCACTTCGTGCCGGCCAGCTACCTGCAGCCGGGACAGGTGTTCGACTTCACCGACATGGACAACGCCGCTGCCAGCCAGCTGTTCAACGAAGTCGTGGGCTCGCTGGCGCCGGCCTTCAGCCTGTACAGCAACGATCCCGGCAAGGGCAACCGCATCACCAAGCTCCAGCAGGACTCGCTGGGCTTCGCCAAGAGCCTGTCCGATGCCGTGGAACAGGGATACCAGTGGAAGTCCGACCGCGGCCTGGCGATCGTCAAGACCGCCATCGTGTCGATCGAGTACGACGCCAGCACGCGCGAACTGCTCAAGACCGTGCAGCGCGCCGATGCGCTGTCGGGCGCGCGCGGCAATTCGAACCTGCAGGCCAGCGTGGCGCAGGGCATGCAGTCCGCCGGCGAGCACGGCGGCGCCGCCGGCCTGGTGGGCCTCGGCATGGCATCCGGCATGGCCGGCGGGCTCGGCAGCCTGCAGCAGCCGGTGGCGCCGGCCGCAGCCGCGGCGCCCGCCGCCGACGACGCGGTCGCCAAGCTGAAAAAGGCCAAGGAGCTGCTCGACCTCGACCTCATCACCCAGGCCGACTACGACGCGCTCAAGGCCAAGGCGCTCGGGCTCTAGGCCGCGGCGCGGAATCCGCATGGCCCTCCCCAGCGATCCACTGCCCACGCGGCCGGCCGACGGTCCCGACGCCCGTCGGGACGTCCCGCCCCGTCCTCTCGACGGGCCCGGCTCGCCGCGCGACGTACCGCCGGCGCCCGGTGCGTTCCCGGTCGACACGTCCACCCTGCCCGAGCGGATCCGCGACGAACTGGAGGCACCCGACCCGGTCGCCATCGACACCGCGTCGCCGGAACTCAAGGACGGCCTCAACCGCTGCCCGAAGTGCGGCGCGACCGACATCCGCCAGCGCGCCGGGACCGACCTCCTGGTGTGCCTGTACTGCCGCAACGAGTGGCACGGCGAACGTGTCGAGGAGGCTTTCGGGTTCGGCGAGGGCCTCGATACGCTCGAGGGCACCGTCATGGCCTCGGGCGCGCGCGACATCGCGGCCGATGCCGCCAGCCTGATGACCTTCAAGTGCGCGGGCTGCGGCGCCGAGGTCACCGTCAACACCGACAACGCGATGACGGCGCGCTGCCACTGGTGCCGGCACGTGTTCGGCGTCAACGAGCAGGTGGCCAACGGCGCGGTGCCCGATGCGGTCCTGCCGTTCCACATCAGGAAGGACGACGCGGTGGCGCGCATCCGCCAGTTCGTGGACAAGCGCAGGATGTTCGCGCTCAAGGAATTCAAGGCGCAGTTCACGCCGGAGAACGTGGTCGGCGTGTACCTGCCCTACATGATCGTCGACGGCCGCGCCAGCGCCGCGGTGGTCGGCAAGGGCGAGATCGAGACGCGCAGCTACACCCGCGGCACCGGCAAGGACAAGAAGACCTACTACGACGCGGACGTGTACCAGGTGGAGCGCCAGGTCGACTTCACCGTCGACGACCTGCCGCTGGAATCCTCCACCGAACGCGGCAACCTCGACACCCGCGTCAACACCAACAACATCATCAACACCATCCTGCCGTTCGACACCAAGAACGCGGTGAAGTGGAACGCCTCCTACCTGTCCGGCTTCACCTCAGAAAAGCGCAACGCCGACGTCGAACACCTGCGCCCGCGGCTGGAGGACCAGCTGCTGTCGATCGCCCGCGCACAGGTGGAAGGCTCGGTGAGCCGCTACGACCGTGGCGTGCGCTGGGAACAGGAGCAGCTGGACGTGCACGGCACGCGCTGGGCGGCCATGTACCTCCCGGTCTGGCTGTACTCCTTCCACCAGCCCGGACGCAACGGCGGCCTGCTGCACTACATCGCGGTCAACGGCCGCACCGGCGAGACCATGGGCAGCGTGCCGGTGCAGCAGTGGAAGCTGCTGACCGCCGCGCTCACCGTGGGCACCTTCCTCGAAGGGATCGCACTCTGGATCGTGGGGACCATGTAATGAGCGACGATGGTGGACTGTGGCTGTTGCTCGCCGGCCCGGCCGGTGCGACGGCGCTGTACTGGGCGCTGTACCGGTACTACCGCAACACCGACAAGTCGCACGCCTACGAACGCGAGACCACGGTGGACGCCAAGCCGGTCACCGGATCGGACGACAAGGTGGACACGGTGACCGGCACGCGCGAGACGCGGATCCGCGGCGACAATGTCGGCGAGTACCGGTCGCGCGTGGAGCGCATGGGCCGGGACACATCCTGACGCCCACGCGCGATCGACGTCCGGCAGGCAAGACCGGCAGTGCGGCTGGTCGAGCCCGCGCGCAGGCCGCCTGTTCCCCTAACCGGTCGCCTCCATCACCCGCGCCAGCTGCGCATCCTTTTCCTGCCAGAGCCCGTTGATCCACTGCTGGAAACGCGCACGCGCGGCACGCGGATCGCCGTCGCCGCCGTCGAGGATGTCGATCGGCAGCGGCCGTTGCCGGACCGAGACATGCACCGACGGCACGCGGCCGGCGAGCAGGTCGGCCATGGTGGGGCGGCCGCCCGGGTAGGCGATGGTGACGTCCAGGATGCCGTGCAATGCGTCGCCCATCGCATCCAGCACGTAGGCCACGCCGCCGGCTTTCGGCTTGAGCAGGTGCCGGTACGGCGAGGCCTGGCGCGCATGCTTGGCCGGCGTGAAGCGCGTGCCTTCGACGAAGTTCATCACCGCCACCGGGATCGAGC
>DATINB010000201.1:0-5468 GCA_035474775.1 Luteimonas sp. | reverse complement strand
CGTGGCCGGCGGACTGGGCCTGTGCGCGCTGGCGCTGGTGGCCCGTGCCGTCGACCTGCAGCTCATCGACAACGCCTACTACCAGCAGAAGGCCGATTCGCGCTTCCTCCGCGAAATCCCAATTCCCACCTCGCGCGGCATGATCACCGACCGCAACGGCGAGCCGCTGGCGGTGTCCTCGCCGGTGGACACGGTGTGGGGCAATCCGCAGGAACTGCTGAAGCACCCGCAGCACCTGCCGGAGCTCGCGAGGCTGCTCGGCGTGCCGGAGGAGCACCTGTCGCGCAAGCTCAGCGAGCGCGCCGACAAGGAATTCGTGTTCCTCAAGCGGCGCATCAACCCGGCCGAGGCGCAGAAGATCCTCGCGCACAAGATTCCCGGAGTGTTCTCGCAGCGCGAGTTCCGGCGCTTCTATCCGCAGGGCGAGGCGCTGGCGCACGTGCTCGGCTTCACCAACATCGACGACCGCGGCCAGGAAGGCGTGGAACTCGCGTTCGACGACTGGCTGCGCGGCACGCCCGGCGCCGAGAAGGTGATCCGCGACCGTCGCGGGCGCACCGTGGAGAACGTCGACCTGGTGCGCGCGGCGGAGCCCGGCAAGGACCTCACGCTCAGCATCGACCGGCGCATCCAGTACCTGGCCCACCGCGAACTCAAGCGCGCCCTCGTCGAGAGCGGCGCCAGCGCGGGCTCCATCGTGATCCTCGACGTGGCCACCGGCGAGATCCTCGGGATGGCCAACCTGCCCACGTTCAACCCCAACGCGGTGACCGGGCAGAACCGCGATGCGCGCCGCAACCGCGCCGTCACCGACCTGATCGAACCCGGCTCGACGATGAAGCCGCTGACCGTGGCGGCCGGGCTGGAGGCCGGGGTCATCACCCGCGAAACGAAGTTCAACACCAGCCCGGGCTGGATCGCCAACGGCCGCTATCGCACCACCGACTTCAAGAACTACGGGGTGCTCGACACCACCGGCATCCTGACCAAGAGCTCCAACGTGGGCGCGGCGAAGATCGCGCAGATGCTGCCGGACAGCGACTTCCACGCGTTCCTGCGCCGGTTCGGCTACGGCAGTTCCACCGGCAGCGGGTTTCCGGGCGAGGCCTCCGGCCTGTTTCCGCAACCCGCCCAGTGGAGCGGCACCACCAAGCAGACCATGTCCTACGGCTACGGGCTCTCTGTGACGCCGCTGCAGATCGCCCACGCCTACGCGGCGCTCGGCAACCATGGCCGCGCCATCGCGCCGACCTTCGTCAAGGGCCAGAACAACGCGCCCAGGCAGGTGCTGGCGCCGGCGATCGCCGACGAGGTGGTGCGCATGATGCAGACCGTCACCGAGCCGGGCGGCACCGCGACCCGCGCCGCGATCCTCGGCTACCACGTCGCCGGGAAGACCGGCACCGCGCGCAAGGCGTCGGGTGGCGGGTACGCGCGCCGCTACGTCGCCTTCTTCGCAGGCCTGGTGCCGGTGGAGAACCCGCGCTTCTCGATGGCGGTGGTGATCGACGACCCCGATCCCTCGCGCGGCGGCTCCACCTATGGCGGTGGCTACGTTTCGGCGCCGGTGTTCCAGCGCGTCATGGACGGTGCGCTGCGGCTGATGGACGTGCCGCCGGACGACATCGAGACCTGGCTGGCAGCGCAGGCCGCGGCCGAAACCAAGCAGGCGCGGGCCGCGGGGCGTGCCCCGTCCGCCGTGGCACCCGCCACCGGCACCACCCCGGTCACCGCCCGCGTGCCGTTGCCGGCCGCCGCGTCGGTCCCCGTGCTGGCGACCGAGGCCGTGCGATGAGCCGCCGCATGCGCCTGTCCGAGCTGCTGCCGGACGTGGCGGCCGTGCCGCCGGCGCTCGAGATCACCGGCCTGGTCCAGGACAGCCGCGCGATCGCGCCCGGCGATGCGTTCGTGGCCATCGGAGGCTTCGGTACGCACGGCCTGCATTTCAGCGGCGAGGCGCGCGCCGCGGGCGCCAGCGCCCTGCTGTTCGAGCCGCCGGTCCCGGCCGACGTGCCGCCGCCGCCGCGCGACGCGATCGCCGTCCCCGGCCTGCGCGCCCGCCTGGGCGGCATGGCCGACACCTTCCACGGCCAGCCGTCCGCCGCCATGCGCACGGTCGGCGTCACCGGCACCAACGGCAAGACCTCGACCGTCCAGTTGCTGGCCCAGGCGTGGACGCTGCGCGGGCTGCGCGCGGGCACCATCGGCACGCTCGGGGCCGGCCTGTACGGCGCGGCGGTGCCCAACGGATTCACCACGCCGCTGGTGTTGCAGCTGCATGCGCTGCTCGCCCAGCTGCGCGACGCGGGCGCGCAGGCGGTGGCCCTGGAAGTGAGCTCGCACGCGCTCGAGCAGGGCCGTGCCGACGGCGTGCACTTCGGCGTCGCGGTGTTCACCAACCTCACCCGCGACCATCTCGACTACCACGGCGACATGGCCAGCTATGCGGCCGCCAAGGCGCGCCTGTTCGCGTGGCCCGGCCTGCAGGCGGCGGTGGTGAACCTGGACGATGCGCACGGCCGCACGCTGCATGCGTCGCTGGCCGACGGCATCCGCCGCATCGGCACCAGCGCGCACGGCCGTGCCGGGGCCGACGTGGCCGCGCATGGCGTCACGCTGGACGCCAACGGCATCGCCTTCGAACTCGGCATCGGGCCGCTGCGCCACGCGGTGCGTTCGCCGCTGCTGGGCCGCTTCAATGTCGACAACCTGCTGGCCGTCGCCGGCGCCTTGCATGCGCTGGGCGACGACGCCGAGAGCATCGCCTCCACGCTGGCCAGCCTGCAGCCGATCGCGGGCCGCATGAACCGCCTCGGCGGCACGGGCGGCCAGCCGCTGGTCGTGGTGGACTACGCGCACACGCCGGATGCATTGCAGCAGGCGCTGTCCAGCCTGCGCGCACACGCACAGGGCCGCCTGGTCTGCGTGTTCGGCTGTGGTGGCGAGCGCGACACCGGCAAGCGCCCGCAGATGGCCGCCATCGCCGAGGCACTCGCCGACGCCGTGGTCGTCACCGACGACAACCCCCGCGCCGAGGACGGCGACGCGATCGTCGCCGACATCCTGCGCGGCTTCGCCGATGCCCGCGGCGTCCACGTGCAGCGCGACCGCGCCGCCGCCATCGCCCGTGCGGTCGGCGAGGCCGGCCCCGGCGACATCGTGCTGGTCGCCGGCAAGGGCCATGAGCCGTACCAGGAGATCCACGGCGTGCGCCACCCGTTCGACGACACCCGCATCGCCCTGCAGGCGCTGGGGTCGCGCGCATGATGCCGACGCCCCTTTCGCGGCTGGCCCAGTGGTGCGCTGGGCGTCTGCTCGGCGACGACGTGCTGGTCGAACACGTCGTCACGGACACGCGCACGCTCGACACCCGCGACGGCGGCTCGGCGCTTTTCGTCGCCCTGATCGGCGAGCGGTTCGATGGTCACGACCACGTGGCGGCGGCAGCGGCGGTGGGCGCGCGCGCCGCGCTGGTGCAGCACCGGGTGCCCGTCGACCTGCCGCAGGTGGTGGTGGCCGACACCGCGCGCGCGCTGGCGGCACTGGCGGCGGCCGTGCAGCGCGGGCGCGCGACCCGCGTGGTCGCGGTCACCGGCAGCAACGGCAAGACCACCGTCAAGCAGCTGGCGCTGTCGATCTTCGCGCAGGCGGGCGGTGCCTACGGCAACCCCGGCAACCGCAACAACGAGATCGGACTGCCGCTGGCGGTGCTGGATGCGCCGGAGGACGCGCCGTTCGCCATCTACGAGATGGGTGCCGGCAAGCCGGGCGACATCGCCTACCTGACCGGCGTCGTGCAGCCCGACGTGGCACTGGTCAACAACATCGCCGCCGCGCACCTGGAGCGCATGGGCAGCCTGGTGGGCATCGCCGGCACCAAGGCGGCCATCTACGAGGCGCTGCCCGCCGACGGCGTGGCGGTGATCAATGCCGACGACGCCTTCGCCGGCTACTTCCGCGACTGCACGCGAGGCCGGCGCCAACTCACCTTCGGCATCGAGGCGGATGCCGATCTCCGCGCGCGCGACATCCGGCTGCAGCCCTCGGGGAGCGGCTTCACGCTGGTCGCCGGCGGTGCCGCGGCGGTCGTGGCGCTGCCGCTGCAGGGCCTGCACAACGTGCGCAACGCACTGGCCGCGGCGGCCCTGGCGCAGGCCTGCGGGATCGGACTGGACGCCATCGTCGCCGGCCTGCAGGCGGTGCAGCCGGTGGCGGGGCGGCTGGTCCGGCACGCACTGGACGGCGACGTGACCCTGATCGACGACAGCTACAACGCCAACCCCGGCTCGCTGGCGGCGGCCATCGAGACGCTGGCGTCGCTGGCCGGCGAGCACTGGCTGGTCCTCGGCGACATGCGCGAGCTCGGCGCCGATGCCGAAGCCTTGCATGCCGAAGCCGGCCGCCGTGCGCGTGGAGCCGGCATCACCCGGCTGTACGCGCTCGGCGAGCTGAGCGCGCACGCGGCGGCCGCGTTCGGCGCCGGCAGCCGCCGGTTCGAGGACCACCGGACACTGGCCGCGGCCCTGCGCCACGACCTCGACGCCAACCGCGCGAGCGACGCCGCGCGCGGCGCGCAGGCCGGCGCCGGCAGCGGCGGCCCCGGCCTGCAACTGCTGGTCAAGGGTTCGCGCGGCAGCGCCATGGACCGCGTGGTCACCGCGCTGCTCGAGGGAGACACCGCGCATGCTGCTTGAACTCACCCGCTGGCTGGAGCAGCTGCAGTCGCATTTCGGACTGTTCGGCTACCTCACTTTCCGCGGCATCCTCAGCGCGCTGACCGCGCTTGCGCTGTCGCTGTGGTGGGGGCCGGCGGTGATCCGCCGCCTGGCGCAGTACAAGGGCGGCCAGCCGATCCGCCAGGACGGCCCGCAGACGCATTTCTCCAAGGCCGGCACGCCGACCATGGGTGGCGCCCTGATCCTGATCACCGTGCTGGCCTCGGTGCTGCTGTGGGGCGACCTGCGCAACAAGTACGTGTGGCTGGTGCTGGTGGTGATGGCGGCGTTCGGCGCGATCGGCTGGTACGACGACTGGCTGAAGATCGTCAAGCGCGATCCCAACGGCATGAAGTCGCGCTGGAAGTACCTGCTGCAATCGCTGCTCGGCCTAGGCGCCGGCCTGTTCCTCTATTACACCGCCGACGTGCCGGCGGCGACGACGTTCTACATTCCGTTCTTCAAGGCGGTCGCATTGCCGCTGGTCAGCGTGAGCTTCGTTGCGATCGCCTACTTCTGGATCGTCGGCTTCTCCAATGCGGTCAACCTGACCGACGGCCTCGACGGCCTGGCGATCATGCCGACGGTCCTTGTCGCCTGCGCGCTCGGCGTGTTCGCCTACGCGTCCGGCAACGCGGTGTTCTCGAACTACCTGCAGATCCCGCAGGTACCGGGCGCCGGCGAGCTGGTCATCATCTGCGCCGCCATCGCGGGCGCCGGGCTGGGATTCCTCTGGTTCAACACCTATCCGGC
>DATINB010000200.1:0-6896 GCA_035474775.1 Luteimonas sp. | reverse complement strand
TAGCGGTGCGACAGGGTCGCCGCGGCGACGATCGCCGGGTCGGTGATCTCCACGCCGTGGTGCAACGCGTAGCGCTCCTTCAGCCCGCGCAGGATGGCGATGGTGTCCTCCACCGACGGCTCGCCGACGAACACCTTCTGGAAACGGCGCTCCAATGCGGCGTCCTTCTCCACGTACTTGCGGTACTCGTCCAGTGTGGTGGCGCCGATGCAGTGCAGCTCGCCGCGCGCCAGCGCGGGCTTCAGCATGTTGCCGGCGTCCATGGAGCCTTCGGCCTTGCCGGCGCCGACCATGGTGTGCAGTTCGTCGATAAACAGGATCACGTTGCCCTCCTGCTTCGACAGGTCGTTGAGCACCGCCTTCAACCGTTCCTCGAACTCGCCACGGAATTTGGCGCCGGCGATCAGCGCGCCCATGTCGAGCGACAGCACGCGGCGTCCACGCAAACCCTCCGGCACCTCGCCGTTGACGATCCGCTGTGCGAGCCCCTCCACGATCGCGGTCTTGCCCACCCCGGGTTCGCCGATCAGCACCGGGTTGTTCTTGGTGCGCCGCTGCAGCACCTGGATGGTGCGGCGGATCTCCTCGTCGCGGCCGACGACCGGATCCAGCTTGCCCCGCTCGGCGCGCTCGGTCAGGTCGATGGTGTATTTCTCGAGGGCCTGGCGGGCCTCCTCGGCGTCTGCATCCCTGACCGTGTCGCCGCCGCGCATCGCGTCGACAGCCGCCTCCAGGCGGCTGCGCTCCGCACCCGCGGCCTTGAGTGCGCGACCGGCGTCGCCACCGTCGTCGAGCGCGGCCAGCACGAACAGCTCCGAGGCGATGAAGGCATCGCCTTTCTGCTGGGCCAGCTTGTCGGTGACGTTGAGCAGGCGCGACAGGTCGTTGCCGAGCGAGACCTGCCCGGCCTGGCCGGAGACCTTGGGCAGCCGGGCCAATGCCTCGGCCAGCCGCTCGCGCAGGACGGGTACGTTGACGCCGGACTGCGCCAGCAGGGGCCGCGTGCCTCCGCCGGCCTGGTCGAGGAGGGCCAGCAGCAGGTGTGCCGGCTCGATGAGGTTGTGGTCGCGTCCAACCGCCAGCGACTGGGCGTCGGCCAGCGCCTGCTGGAAGCGCGAGGTCAGTTTGTCCATGCGCATGTGGTGGGTCCCGGGCGGGCCGGCGAGCCGGCGATATCCACCATATGCGGGCGTCGTCTGCGCTTGCCAAGCGGTGTCGATCCGCCGCTCACACCGCGTGGATAGACTGGCCCGATGTCCGATCCCACCGCGCCCCGCCCCGCCCCGCCGCCGCCGGATGCCGGCTGCGCCGTGTTCCTGGATGTCGACGGATGCCTGCTCGACATCGCGCCCACCCCGGACGGCGTGGTGGTGGCCGACGGCCTGGTCGAGACGCTCGCGCGCCTGTCCCAGCGGCTGGATGGAGCGCTCGCCCTGGTCAGCGGCCGCTCGCTGGCGGTCCTCGACGCGCTGTTCGCACCGCTGGTGCTGCCCGCCGCCGGCCTGCACGGCCTGGAGCGCCGCAATGGCGCGGAGCGCGACATGGCCCCCCCGGCACCGCCGGCGATGGCGGCCTTGCGCGAGGAGGCGACGCGCCTGGCCGCGCGCTTCGCCGGCGCGGTCGTCGAGGACAAGGGCGTGACGCTCGGCCTGCACTGGCGCCTGGCACCGGATGCGGAAGACGCATTGCAGGCATTCGCCCTGGCGGCACTTCCGCGGTTGCCGGGCTACCGGCTGCAGCATGGCAAGCAATTGGTCGAACTGCGCCCCGCCGAGAACAGCGACGGCGGCGGCGACAAGGGCACCGCGATCACCGCGTTCCTGTCCGAGCCTCCGTTCGCCGGGCGCCGGCCGGTGTTCGCCGGCGACGACCTCACCGACGAGGCCGGCTTCTCCGTGGTCAACGCCCACGGGGGCGTCAGCGTGCTGGTCGGCGACCGCGCGGGCAGTGCCGCGCGCCACGGCCTGCGCGACCCGGCGGATGTGCATCGGTGGCTGCACGATGCCGCGGGGATGCCCCCGTGAGCCGGCTGGTGGTGGTGTCCAACCGGGTGTCGATGCCGAAGGAAAGCCGCGCCGGCGGGCTGGCCGTGGCACTGCGCGCCGCGCTCGCCGAGCAGGGCGGGCTGTGGTTCGGCTGGAGCGGCAAGCGCGTGCGCGGCGAGTCCGGCGACAAGCACGACCTGCAGGACGGCAACACCCACTACACCACCATCGACCTGTCCTACGAGGACTTCGACTGCTACTACAACGGCTTCGCCAACCGCACGCTGTGGCCGCTGCTGCACTTCCGGCTCGACCTGGTGGATTACACCCGCGAGACCTACGCCGGCTACCGGCGCGTCAACGCCCTCTTCGCGGACAAGCTCACCGCGGAACTGCGCCCGGATGACGTCGTGTGGGTGCACGACTACCACCTGATCCCGCTGGCGCAGCGTCTGCGCGAGCGCGGCGTGGCCAACAAGATCGGGTTCTTCCTGCACGTGCCGATGCCCTCCTCGGACCTGCTGGCCGCGTTGCCGGAGCACCTGGAACTGTTCGCGGCGCTGTCGTCCTACGACCTGGTGGGGTTCCAGACCACCCGTGACCTCGAACGCTTCCAGGACTACGTGCGCCTCCATGGCGGCGGCCGTGTGGTGCGCAGCGGCCTGATGGAAACGGCGAAGGGTCGCCGATTCCGCGCCGGTGCATTCCCGATCGGCATCGATACCGGCACGATCGTCCGCCAGGCGCGCTCGGCGGCGCGCAAACAGACCGTGCAGCGCCTGCGCGACAGCCTCACCGGCCGCCAGCTCGCCATCGGCGTCGACCGCCTGGACTACTCCAAGGGCCTGCCGGACCGCATGCGTGCGTTCGAACGGCACCTGGAGCGCCACCCGGACCAGGGTGGGCTGCTGACCTTCCTGCAGATCGCGCCACCCTCGCGCAGTGAAGTGCCCGAATACCAGGCCCTGCGCCGTGAGCTGGAAGGGCTTTCGGGGCGCATCAACAGCCGCCATTCGGTTCCCGACTGGACGCCGGTGCGCTACGTCAACCGCAACTTCCCGCACGACGTGCTGACCGGCTTCTATCGCCTGGCCGACATGGCCCTGGTCACCCCGATGCGCGACGGCATGAACCTGGTGGCGAAAGAGTTCGTGGCCTCCCAGGATCCCGCCGATCCCGGCGTGCTGGTGCTGTCGCGATTCGCCGGCGCCGCCAGCGAACTCGTCGATGCCCTGCAGGTCAATCCGTACGATCTCGACGGCGTGGCCGACGCCATCGCCACCGCGTCGGCGATGCCGCTGGCCGAGCGCCAGGCACGCTGGCGCTCGATGATGGATCGCATCGAGAGCTACGACATCCACGACTGGCGGCGCGATTTCCTGCAGGTGCTGGAAGAGGGCACGTAACCCCGCGTGCGGCACCAGCCGCCCCCCGGACCCCGGCGGCCCAGGCGGCCCAGGGGCGCAGGCCTACGCCAACGGCGTCGGCTGGATCAGCTCGATCCAGTAGCCGTCCGGGTCGCGGATGAAGGCGATCGATTTCATGGTCCCGTCCTCGAGCCGCTTCTGGAACGGCACCCCCATCGCCTGCAGCCGAGCGCACGCGGCGCGCACGTCAGGCACCGCCACGCACAGGTGGCCGAAGCCGCGCGGATCGCTGTTGCCGTCGTGGTACACGGCGCCGGGTTGCGTTTCCGTGCCGTGGTTGTGGGTGAGCTCCAGCACACCGCGCTGGCGCGCCAGCCATTCGCGGCGGGCGGCGCTGTCTTCGGGGATCGCCTCATCGCCATCGACCAGGACCAGGAAGTACAGCGAGAACCGCGCGTCCGCGAAGTCGCGCCTCGACACCAGTGTGAAACCGAGCGCGCCGGTATAGAACGCCAGCGAAGCGGTGGCGTCCTTGACCCGGAGCATGGTGTGGTTGAAGACGAATCCGGCCGTGGCAGCGTCGCGCGCGGAGACGCCGGAAACGGCGGACAGTTCGGCAAGCGTGTCGCTCATCGGGATGGCCTTGCAGTGGCGCGCCAGTATCGGGCCGGCGCGATGACGCATGCGTCATCGCGATCCGGACGACTGCCGGTGGCGTGGGGCCTGGCCATCGCGCGAATGACGGACGCGCATCACGGCGCCCGGTGCGGCGCGTCGAACCACGCCAGCGTGGCCATGCGCCCGGTGCGCCGGTCGCGGCGATGGGAGAAGAACCGCAGCGGCTCGGCGATGGTGCACAGGTCGCCGCCGTGCACGCCGGCGATGCCGGCGATGCCGGCATCCGCCAGCCGCAGGCGCGCAAGCGCTGGCAGGTCGACGTGCCAGTGCCCCGCGCGCGTCGGCGAGAAGCACGCGCCGGCGCGTGGATCCGCCAGCACGAACGCATCATGCACGTCGCCGCCCACCTCGTAGAAGCGCGGACCGGCAGCGGGGCCCAACCAGGCGTGCACGGCGGCCGCGGGCGTGCGCATCGCGGCCAGCGTCCGCTCCAGCACGCCGGCGGCCAACCCGCGCCAGCCGGCATGGGCCACCGCGATCTCGTCACCGGCGCGCGCGGCGAACACCACCGGCATGCAGTCGGCGCTGAGCACCGCCAGCACCGTGCCGGCGCTGGATGTCACGGCGGCGTCCGCTTCCGGCTCGCCGGCGTCCGCGGGCCCGGCCGTGTCGAAGCGGATGACCGCGGTGCCATGGACCTGCCGCAACCAGCGCGGCGCGGAGGGCAACCCGAACGCCGCCACCAGCCCGCCGCGGTTGGCCTGCACGTCGGCGGCCGCGTCGCCATCCGCCGCGTGGACGTTGCCGAGGTTGCAGCGATCGAAGGGCGGCTTCGAGACCCCCGGCGCCGAGCGCAACGTGGTCAGCGCATGCACGCCCGCAGGCAGCGGCCAGCGCGCGTGGACCGCGCTCATCGGCGGCCGGCGGCCACGTGCGCGGCGGCATCCTCGCGCAGGCCGCGCAGCAATGCCTGCATGTCCTGGGGCAGCGGCGCGGTGCAGCGCACCGGTTCACCGGTGACCGGATGCGCGAACTCCAGCGTCTCCGCATGCAGAGCCTGGCGCCGGAACCCGCGCAGCAGCGCGATCATGTCGTCGGAGGCGCCCTTCGGCAGCTTCACCGGGCCGCCGTACAGCGGGTCGCCGAGGATGGCGTGCTTGTTGTGCGCCATGTGCACGCGGATCTGGTGCGTGCGCCCGGTCTCCAGCCGGCATTCCAGCGCGGTATGCGCCCGGAAGCGCTCGCGCAGACGGTAGTGGGTGACCGCGTCGCGCCCGTCCTCGCGGACGGCCATCTTCAGGCGGTCGCGCGGGTGTCGATCGATCGCGCCACGCGCGGTGCCGCCGGAGACCAGTGCGCCAACCACCACCGCCAGGTACTGGCGATGCACGTCGCGCGCGGACAGTTGCGCCACCAGCGAGGTGTGCGCGTGCACCGAACGCGCCACCACCATGACCCCGGACGTGTCCTTGTCGAGGCGGTGCACGATGCCCGCGCGCGGCAGCACCGCCAGCGACGGATCGCGGTACAGCAGCGCATTGACCAGGGTCCCGCTGTGGTTGCCGGCCCCCGGGTGCACCACCAGCCCGGCCGGCTTGTCGATCACCAGCACGTCGTCGTCCTCGAACAGCACGCTGAGCGGGATGTCCTCGGGCTCGGCGCGGGTCTGGGTTTCCAGCAGCACCGACACCGACACCTGTTCGCCGCCGCGCACCGGGTCGCGCGGGCGCGCCGTCTCGCCATCCAGCAGCGCGTGCCCGGACTTGATCCAGCCGGACAGCCGCGACCGCGAGAAATCGGGAAACAGGTCCGCCAGCACCGCATCGAAGCGCCGGCCCGCCAGGGCATCGGGCACCACCGCGGTGCGCTGGGTGAGGCCTTCGCCGACGGGTTCCGGGTCGGCGACGTCGTCGTCGATGGCGACGATCAGGGAGTCTGGCTGGGCTGGCGACGGGACGGGCATCGGGACGGCTTCGGTTCAGCGTGGCGGCCCATGACCGGCACGGGCCGCGGAGCGGGCTGGTATTATCCGCCGTTCGTGCCTACGACGCCCAATCCCCGCCCATGACTCCACGCAATCCGCTCGTCCGCCGTGTCGTCCTGATCATGCTGGTGGCGTTGCTCACGCTGTCCGGCTGTGCGCGGATGAAGGGCCTGTTCAAGGACGAGGACGAGAACGAGGGCGTGCCGGTGACGGAGCTCTTCGACAAGGGCCACAACTCGATGACGCGCGGCAACTGGTCGAGCGCGGTCAGCACCTACCGGCGGCTGGTCGCGCAGTATCCGTATGGCGACTACACCGAGCAGGCGCTGATGGAGACGGCGTACGCGCAGTTCAAGATGGGCGACAACGAGGAGGCGATCTCGAGCATCGACCGCTTCATCCGCACCTATCCGACCCACCGCAACATCGCCTACCTGTACTACCTGCGCGGCCTGGTGAACTCCAACCGCGACACGGTGTTCCTGCAGAAGGTGTGGTCGCTCGACGCCAGCCGTCGCGACCTGGCCACCCCCACGCAGGGCTACGCGGACTTCGTGATCGTCACCGAGCGCTACCCCAACAGCCGCTACGCCGCCGATGCGCGCGAGCGGATGCTGGCCCTGCGCAACCTGTTCGCGCGCCACGAGATCGAGACGTCGCTGTATTACATGCGTCGCCAGGCGTACGTGGCGGCGGCCAGCCGCGCCACGTACCTGCTGGAGACCTATCCGCAGAGCGAGTACCAGAACGACGCGGTCGCGGTCCTGGCCGCCGCCTACGACGCGCTCGGCAACGACGTGCTGTCCAAGGACGCCCGGCGCGTGCTGGAAGCCAACGAGCCGGCGCACCCGTACCTCTCCGGTGACTGGCCGAACTATCCGTGGACGGTGCGCAAGCTCAATCCGTTCGCGGGCGAGAAGTCCGCCATCGACGCGTCGCGCG